>CAYNYX010000001.1:0-10123 GCA_964401535.1 uncultured Muribaculaceae bacterium
CCAGTTATACTTGGTTTATATCCATCAATCGCAGGTAACTCTGAAAGCAAATGTTTTTGATTTTCAGAATACGCACCACATTTATATTTGGCACCACCATCAATAACTTCAGTTTTATAATTAGCACCCATGCAATGATTGTTCACATCATTTCGAATTATTGTCGGTGTTTCTTTATAATAATCAATTGTTTTTGTACCATCAATTATTTTTCCTTTCGCATCAACAAAAGTTATTCTAACACCTGGTGTATTATCTATAATAAATCCGCCAGTAGAATAAACCGTATTAGTCACATTTCCAGTTCTATATATAACTCCTAGTGAAGTTTTAATGTAACTTTCAAAATCATCGACTGCCTTTACATTATTAACACCCGAAAAAGCTATTATTAATATTAATAATATTTTTAATGTCCAAGTTTTTATATTGCTTGTTTTCATACGATTACTCCTTTTAATATAAGGCTATAATATTTTGCTATCTATTTTTTACCAATTGCTTATTATATTTAATATTGTAAAAAGGGTTTTGATTTATAATGTCATTGCTCGTTTGTCTAATCCCCATGCACATATCTTGGTGTTCATCATCAAATAGTACATCAAGAGCGTAATCCCCTATACGCGAAGTTAAATAAAATGTCCATCCGTCTAATAAATAAGATGCTGCTGGTCCAAAATTTGAATCTTTATAATAGAGATATGGCAGTTTGGTTAAATTGCTGATACTTGTTGGATACACTCCACAATAGTAAGAAAAAATTGTTAATGTCGCCTTTTTTTTAGGGGTCGAATCAAATTTGTTAAACACTAGGTCATCATACATTTGCTCAAGTACTTTAGCCTGAGTAACTAAATTTTCTTTAATAAAGATTTCATCAAAACCAATGGTTTTTGCGAAATCGGTAGGCCCAATATCGCTTTCATCTGTAAGACCATTCAATATCGCATTATAATTATAGCCCATTTTATATCTATTAAATACCATCTCATAATATCTTTCAGCTTTAGCATTATATTCTTCTTCACTATCTATATTTAATATGCCATATATTGTTTCTGTTTTTAAATAATCTAAATTAGCTCCAACCACCCATATAGCCACATCTTCTTTACTATAATTGGAATATCTCTTTGCTAAATCATTGATTCTTCCATTAATAACACTAGCACTTATATAAACTGAATTTTTTTCTTGTTCTAATGTTTCTACATTATTTAATTGTTCTTTCGCTTCATTTAATGTGTTTTTAACACTTGATGTACTATTAGAATTATTAATTTCTGTTTTATAATCACTATAAGTACTTTCTAATAAACTCTTACCATCTTTTGAATATAAAGATTTATCAATATTATTATAAAAGTTTTCTAATTCTTTTAAAGAACTATCTTTAGTTTCTTTTAATGAATTAACAACTTTTTTCATATTATTTATAGCTTCTTCTACTATACTATTAGCACTATTAACATTATTTGCATTTTTAATACTTTCTAATGCATTATCATAATATTTTTTTAATTTGCTCCAATTACTTTCAGAGTAATCACTTGATTTATATTTTTTATAATTTTCTTTTAATTTACTAGTTGCTTGTTCTTTGCCTTCTTTTAATAAAGTAGCATTGTTTTTAACGCTTTTCATTTTTTTAATAGCACTATTTTTATATCCATCTAACTTACTAATATCAGTACATGATTTAATATTATTAGATCCTTCTACATAATAAGATTTAAGTTTACTATAATTAGTCTTAGAATAATCTTTTTCAACATAACTTTTATATGCTTTATCTATTTCACTTAAAGCATTTTTTCTAGCAGTTTCTAATTCTTTTTTTCTATTTTCTTCATTTATTTTATCTTGTTTATCTTTTTCTTCTTTTGCTATTCTATTTTCTCTTTCTGTTATTATGTTATTCAAATCATTATTAAAACTATTTACAATGGCTTTAACACTATCAATATCTCCACCATCTTTTATTTTATTATTTGTTTCTTCAAATAAAGTTTTAGCTTTATTTAATTCTTCTTTAGAATTATTGCCTGTTTTAAAATCTTCATATTTATGATCAATTTCATTCAAAGATTCACTTTTAAAACTGCTTAATTCTTGATTTTTGATTTTTTCATTAGTTTCTTCTATAGTTTCAACATTTCCTGCATCTTCTTTAGCTTTATCAATAATGTTTTTTATTTCTTCATTAGATTCTAATATTGAAATAGAAGCAATTGCATTATTTTTTATTTCTTCTAATAAAGCATTATTTTCTTCACTATAATTTTCTTTACCATATCCATCAATAAAATTACTTATTTCATTTATTGCGGTATTTCTAGCATCTAATATTAGATTAGGTGTTGGTGTTGGTGCATTTGTTGGTTTAACACTATCAGTAGGTTTCACCCCTTCTGTTGGTGTTACAGCTTTTGTTGGCTTAACACTATCAGTAGGTGATAATTTAGGTGTACTAGTAACAGGTACTAAAACAATATCATCTCCATTATTTCCAGAATTAATTGCCCTATATGCACACCCAGCAATAATAGCTATTCCAGTAATAGTAAGGCCAGCATAAATTGGTGTCTTTTTTAAAACATATTTTTTTTCTTTGTCCATATTTCCTCCATATTTAACCCTTTTTATTACTGTATAGTATAACATAGTATCTCTATTTTTCAACATTTAACTATTATATAGCTAAATTATATCATTTTTTTTGTTGTTAAACAAGTCATTAAACACTAATTTTATTATTTTTCACAAAAAAATTGTAAAATTATACAAAAACTTCAGTTAAAACTATCATACTTCTTTATTTTATGTTGTTTATTAATTATATGTTAATTTTGTTAACTTTTGAGTAACAAAAATAACCTTAAAAGGTTATTTTAATACATACTCATAACTCCTATTTCTAATATAGAATTTTATAGAAATATTGTTGGCATTTTCTATTTCTTTTATAATTTCTAAATAATAAATATCATCTATATTATTATTAGGAGTTACTCTTTTAAAGGGAATCATCATTTTTTTATTGATGTCTCCAATTGTATATTCTATCTTACCAAATTTACTAATAAAATTGTATAAATTATAAATACCTGATATATTATCATTAAAATCAATACTACCATCTATCATAATTAAGCTTTTATCATAATTTCCTATACTAGGTTTTATATATTCAATAGAATCATAACATTCATCTTTATTAACACAAAATCTATAATTACGAGTCAAAGTATTATTTATTTCATAAGTATTTATTACTAAACTAGTATTATCTATAATACTATCTTCAAAATTAATAGTATCACCTATTTCATACTTTTTATTAATGTGATTAGTATCTAAATTATTAAGTTTTAATTTGACCTTAACATATTTAGGATTTAAATTATTAGCAAAAATATCAAAACCATTAGTATATCTAAATGTCATATCTTTATCTATACTATTTATAGGTATTTCATAAACTAATAAATAGTTTAAATTTTTTGTATATATAAGTTGTTCATCATATACAACACCTAAATCAGTTAAAAAATCTCTATATTTATTAGTGTGGGAATAAGTATTGTTGCCTACAATCAAACTACAATTTACGGTATCTAATTCTCTTCCTTTTGTAGTAAAAGATTTTAATTTTAAATCAACAATTACTAAATATTTATCAGTCAATTTATTACCTTGATAATCTTTATTTGTTACATAAACATCATCAATATGCATTACAAAATAATCTGTTTGAAAAGTAACGCTTTGATCATAATTCTTATGATATATCATTTTTACAAAATAAAATGTAAAACATATTACTGCTAGTAAAATTAATATAATCATGTTAATTAAAAACTTCTTTTCAACATATACATATTTTAAATATCTTAATTTTCTTCTAAAGCCTCTTCTTATTTCATTAGAATCAACACTTAAATCTAATTCAAATTCTTCATTATCTTTTTCATCTATATTTAATTCTTGTAGATCTTTAACAAAATTAAATTTTTTAATATCAAATCCAGTTGCTCTAATAAGCATCAATAATGTAATAACACCATTAACGACGACAACAACAGTATATAAATCTCTAATTATTCTAACTGTTCTTATATTTGCTAAAGCTACTTGCATATCTATAATCATATTATAGCTTATATTATAAAGTGCTAATAAACCAACGCAAAATGTTATTACAATTATATAAAGTAAATAAGGTTTTTTCTTATTAAATAATACACATAATATTATAATACATACTAAAATGATAACTAAAGGAATTATAAACATATATAAAGGAAATAATGTACCTAAAGATTCAATGTTATTAAGTAATTTAGGTGTCTTTAAATACTCATTAAAAAAACTAATAATACCTGTTGTTCTATATAAACTTATACTAAGTAGTATAGTTAATATAAAATGTAATAATTTAAAGTTTTTTATTAAAAAAGCATACGGTTTTTTTAATATCATTTTATCATCCCTTTATATTCTTTTTAAAAATCAAATTTATCTTTCTTTGATTTTACAATTATTATTGTTAAACAAACAACAATAATTAATATTAATCCAACATAATAATATTCTACTAAAATATCATATATTTTTTCTAATAAACCAATTTCTTTTTCTATAACTGGTTTTTCTTCAATTACTTTTAAAGATTCTTTATATGCATTTATATTAGAAACATATTCCTCATAATCTTTAACTTTAAAAGACCCCCATCTTTGACATAATACATAATCTTCAATGCCACTACATATTGAATCTCCATAATATTTATTATATTGCGGTAAATCAACAAATTTAGTTAGTAATAAATCATCTATACAATCTTTATTATTACTTTTAATATGAAATCTATATGTTATACCATCAATATATCCTGGAATAGTTATTTCTTTTTGATCAGTATATTTTTTATCATTAAAAGTATCATATATATATATGTCTTTTGTTAAATTAGTTATTGTGATATTAAATAGCGCTTCCTTATTTTTTATCTCATAATCATAACTTATATTAACATTAGTTGCTAGTTTTTTTAATCTTGCTATTTCTGAATAACTACAAGAAGCCTTAGCATTACTACTAAAAATTAAAAAGCAAATTAAAAACAAAATTATTTTTTTCATAACCATAGCCCCTTTATCATACCAATTATAACAAATAATTCATTAAAAGTAAACAAACTTTTACTTTATTATTTTTATAAATTTATTTCAATTTTATCTAGTATTATTCTTTAAAATATGCTATTATACATGTTAAACAAAAGAAGAAACACTTATGAAAATACTTAATATTGAAAATAATAGAACTATTTTATATGTTCAAATAAAAGATTTAATTGTTTTAAATCAAACTAATGAAATCGTACCTAGTTCAATTTATGGAAAAATAATTGGAAAAAATAGAAATGATTTTATTAAATTAGATACTCAAAGAGAAATAGATTTTATAGAAAAAATGCCTTGGATTTTAAATTATAGATATTTTGTAAACGCTAATTATAAAGATTTAATAAATATTGAATCAGATATGTTAAAAGAAAGACAAATCATAATTGATCGACTTAATCGTTCTAATAGTCAAAATAACATGTTAACATTACAACAAAGAATATTAAAACATAAAATAGAAACTATCAACGATATTATTAACTACAAAAATGGTTCATTGTCTATTCCTTTTCCTATGATTCCAGATAACACTAAAAGTAGTTTTATTGTTACAAAATCAAAATATGAATTACAATCTAGTATAAATCCATTAAGTATAATTATTTCAACAAAAGATAATAGTAGAATAAAATATATGCCTAAAAATATTTTAAATTTATATATTGAAATGGCATTGTTACTTAAAAATACCAACAATGAATTTTTTATTCCATTAACAGCATCAAAAAAATATGTAACAAAAAATAGAAAACACTTAATTATTGAATTAAAACCTGATATAAAAGAATCAACTATTGATATAGAAAAACAATTTTATATTAAAAAAAATAAAGCTACTTCAAAGTAGTTTTATTTATATATTAATTGTTTTTTAGAATCTTCTTTTATAAATTCATCTATATAAGGAATATTTAAAAAACCAAGTTTTTCTTTTTTTATCTTTAAAACACATTCTCTCATATTCTTTAACATTTCAATTTGTTCAGCTTTTTCATCATATTCATACATATTAACATTATCAATACCCTTACTAAATATACTATATAATGTACATAATACTAAACAAAAACGATCAGAATTTTGATTTACATCTACAGAAGCAAAATGTCTTTTATTAAAATATGAATATAATATACTAGGTATTCTATTAGATATTAAACCAGCTATTTCAAAACTATCAACATCAATAAAATATGGTTCATTATTATATATAATAATGTTACTAAAATTTAAATCACTTACTACTATATTTAAAGGATTTGCATGAATTAATTTAAGTAATAAAGAAACTTTTTTAACTATTTTTAAAAATTCTACATAATCACATTCTTTTGGTAATTTATATAATGGTGTAATATTATCATAATATTGCATTGTATAACCAACAAAATTATTATTACATAAAATTTGTTCTTTTGGTACAACTATATTATTTGTAAAAGGATTATCATAAAACAATTGCAATTTCCTTTTTTTTCTTTCTAATTCATTAAATTTATTATTTTTAAAAACTTTGTAAGCTGTTTCACCTTCATGATATATTATACCTTCTTGACCATCCGAATATATTTTTCTTTAACTATCTAAATATACTATTTTCTTTTCTTTATCGCAACAAGAAAAAGATGAAATACTATATTCATTATATACCGGATAATTACATTTAACAGTATTATTTGAACGACATAAAAAAGTAATACATTTGCTTAATAAATAATTTTTATCAATCATGATATCCCTCACATAAGTTTATATTTTATCATAAATAATAATTAAATGAAACTACTATAATAACTTATATTAAAATAAAAATGCACAATATTTTAAAAATGCTGTGCATTTTTTGTTTTTTATGGCCTATTTTGCACAATCATTGTGCATTACATTAAATCTTTACCAACAAAAACATCATAAATTTTTTTGTATCTATACGCTAATTTAGCATACTTTGTATCAGGTACTAATATATCAAGCGCTACTAATTTATCTATTAAATTAGATACAGTATTCCTTGAAACACCAGTTTCTATTTCTATTTCTTTTTTAGTAAATACAACTTGTTGCATCATTGCTGGCATGATTCTATAAACAGCATTGCTCCTTAAAGATTTTATTTTTTCTTTATAATTATTATATATGTCTTTTATCATATTTATTTTAGAAATATAATTATTGCATTGTTCAATAATACATTGTAGAAAAAATTTTATAAATCCTATCATATTACCTTTTCTGCTATCATTTAACGCTTTATGATAACTTGGTCTATATAATTCTATTACTTCAGACAAAAATAATATAGGTTCTTCATTAGTTAATTTTGCTAGTTGAATAGGAATGAGTGCTCTACCTAATCTACCATTACCATCTCTATAAGCATGAATTGTTTCGAATTGTGAATGTGAAATCGCCATATTTACAAATATAGGATCAATAAATTCATCATTCATATATTTTAATAGATTATTTAAAAGAATTGGAACATCCTCAGGAATTGGTGGCACAAATATTGCTTCTTCAATACCACAACCTTTAGGGCCAATCCAATTTTGAATGCTTCTAATTCTTCCCGGTTCTTTTTCATTTCCTCGTACACTATCAAGTAATATTTTGTGAATACTATTTATGAATGATGAATCAATATTTTTTCCTTTTTTTAAAAATTCTTTAGCATATTCCATTACTTTTTTTAGATTTTGAATTTCTAAATTATCATCTGTTTGTGGCATATATTTTAAATAATATAATTCATCTTGTGAGATTTGTGTACCTTCAATTTGTGTTGACTTTAAACTCTCATTTAATATAAGAGAATTTAGAAAAAAATTAGGGTCAAAAGAAGCATTTCTTAAATAAGATTTATATTCACCATATCTTGCATTTGCTTCTGAAATTAATTTTAATAATTCTTTATCTATATTATATTCAATTGGTAATTCTCTAACTTTCATTGGTTCCATATCAATCACCTCAAATACATATTATCATTTATTTTTTAAATTGTAAACAAAAATGCACAATATTTTAAAAATATTGTGCATTTTTTGCTTTTTATGACATATTTTGCACAATCATTGTGCATTTTTATAGAAATTTTTACTTTTTTATTTGATTTTTTCTTTCCTTTTCTATTTGTTTTAAACTTTTATTAGGAGTAGATAATTCTTCATACTCACGTCCTGATAATTCCTATTTTCTAGTTTGAATAGCAAAATATGTTTGATCTAAAGCAATCACTTTTTTTGTGAATCTCCTTTTGGCATTTTGATCGTTTTGCCAACCTCGGCAAAATGGTCAAGCACTTTATAATTACTATGTTCACATGCTTTTTTTGCTCTTTTTATAGTTTCTTCAAATCTTCTTCATTGTGAATAATTTAATATAATTTGTAATTCTCTTGCACACCAATATTCATATTCTTATTTTTTATAATTTTAAAACTCGAATATTTACTAATCCGAGTTTTATATCAAATTTGGTACAGGAGATGGGACTTGAACCCACATGAGATAACCCACTCGATTTTGAGTCGAGCGCGTCTACCATTCCGCCACTCCTGCATTTAATTCACGTATAAATTATAACAAAATTTATCTTCTAATTCAAGATATTTCACAAAATATAAGAAAAAGTTAGTATTTCTACTAACTTAACATTTTAAGTAACTCGTCTTCTTTTATTATTCTTATTCCAAGTTTTAAGGCATTTTCATATTTACTACCTGGATTTTCCCCCACAATAACAAAATCTGTTTTCTTACTAACACTTCCTGATACATTACCACCATAAGATTCGATTTTTTCTTTTAATTCTTCTCTACTATAACTATCTAATGTACCAGTAATTACACAAGTTTTACCTTTAAAATTATCATTACTTTCTATCTTACCTAAATAATTCATATTTAAATTATATTCTTTTAATTTATTAATCATATTGATATTATTAGAATCTTTAAAATATTCATAAATACTATTTGCGATACCTTCGCCAACATCTTTAATGTTTATAAGTTCTTCTAATGATGCACCAATTAAATTATCCATAGTACCAAAATATTTACCTAATATTTTAGCTGTTTTATGACCAACTAATCTTATTCCAATACCATATATTAATCTTTCTAACGAATTATTTTTACTTTCTTCGATACTTTCTAATAAACTATTGATACTTTTACTACCAAAACCCTCTAATTCCATCAATTCTTCTTTTTTATCTTTTAAAGTATAAAAATCATAAAAATCTTCTAAATATCCCATATTATAAAAATCTTCAATTAAAGAATCACCTAAACCCATTATATTCATAGCATTTCTACTAACATAATGAATCAATTTTTCTATTTTTTTAGCATCACATAAATCATTAATGCAATAATAATTAGAATCTTTTTTAACTAATTTACTATGACAAATAGGGCAAATATCAGTCATTTTAAATTTTACTTCATTTCCTGTTCTTCGATCAAAAATAACTTTTTCAACTCGAGGAATAACATCACCTGCTTTAATAATAGAAACAATATCGCCTTCTCTTATGTCTTTAGTTAGAACATAATCTTCATTATGTAATGTTGCTTTAGAAATTATTGATCCCATTACTCTAACTGGTTCTAATATAGCATTAGGTGTTACTTGACCTGTTCTGCCTACTGTGAATTTAATACTTTTTAATTTAGTTAATACTTCTTCTGGTGGAAATTTATATGCGGTTGCCCATTTAGGATATTTAGCAGTTAATCCCATTCTTTTTTGATCTTTTATATCATTTAATTTAATAACAATTCCATCTATTTCATAAGGTAAACTATTTCTATTTATAGTCCAATTATTTATGAAATCTAATAATTCATTTACATCATTTACTAAATGATTATTGGGATTAACATTAAATCCTAGTTCTTTCATAAAATCTAGTGCTTC
>CAYNYX010000001.1:10133-13817 GCA_964401535.1 uncultured Muribaculaceae bacterium
TATATTATACATAGTAGCATCTGGTAAATGATATATAAAACAATCAAGATTTCTTGATGCTGCTACTTCACTATTTAATTGTCTAACAGATCCAGCCGCTGCATTTCTTGGATTTGCGAGTAACGGTTCATTATTCTTAATTCTTTCTTCATTCAAAGAATTAAAGGAATCTTTACTCATATAAATTTCTCCTCTAACTTCAATATCAATTTCTTTATTTATTTTATGAGGAATAGTTTTAATAGTTTTAGCGTTACTAGTTATATCTTCTCCTACTACTCCATCACCACGAGTAGCAGCTCTTACTAATTTTCCTTTTTTATATAATAAAGATACACTTAAACCATCTATTTTAAGCTCGCATACATATTTAGGATTTATTTTTTCTTTCTTTATTCTTTCATCAAATAAAACAATATCATCTTCATTAAATACATTACTTAAAGATAACATAGGTACTTCATGTGTTACTTTAGAAAATGATTTTGATGCTTCTCCACCTACTTTAATAGTAGGTGAATCTTCCCTTCTTAATTCAGGATATTTTTCTTCTATACTAGTTAATTCCTGCATATATCTATCATATTCTTGATCAGTTATTGTTGGATTATCAAGTACATAATATTCATAAGTTGCTTTATTAATTAATTCTATTAATTCATTAACTCTTTCTTTCATAATGTTCCCTCATATACTTCTTTATTAATACGATATTCTATTTTTGGATCTTTAAAACAATTTATATATTCTTTTATTTTATTTTTATTTAATAATCTTACTATTTTTTTATAACTATTTATAGTTTCATCATAAATTAAAGAATCTATACTTGTTTTATTTCTAACTAATTCAATCAATAATCTTTCTAATGAATAGGTATTAAATGATATATTTCTATACTTCATTTTTACTTCACCTATATGTAATAAATGATCACTCATAAATATTTGTTTAATATTTTCTCTTTTTATTTTTCTTGCTTTTTGTACTGAAGCAATATAAATAATATCTGGTTCTTTTTTTATTAAACCATAATAAAAGAATGCACTATTTAAAGTTATAATATCGTTACTATATAATTTTGTTACTATTTCTAATAATGAATTATCTTTAGTAGTAGAATATAAACCATTTTCAATTTTATATAATTTTTCATCTCTAACTAAACATTTTATTTGATAACTTGATAATCCTTTATTTTGTAACTCTACAAATGTATACATTTAATACCACCAATAGTATTTTATAATATTTGTTTAACAAAATCAATAGTTTTACCGACATTTAATAAAATAGATTTACATTTGTAAATCTATTTATTCTCATATACTATAACTTCAGCATCTTTTACAATATTTTTAACTTTTGATTTAATTATGAAACTTTCTACTAAATCAATTACTGCATATATTATTATAAATAATCCAACTATTTTCGCAACATAAGAAGCTGCTTTAAATGGATTAAATAATAATATAATTCCACATATTAATGTTATTAAAGATAATACTAACGCTACTATCCATTTTTTACTATCATCTGTTTTAATATAAAAAGCATATTGTACTTTTAAACTACTATTTATAACTATCCATATTCCTAATATAACAGGTATTATACTTGCTAAAGCTTCAGGATTTAATATAACAATTAAACCAGCTATTAAACTTAAAACACCATATACTAAATCAAAATTTAAACCCTTTTTTTCAGTTTTAGTAAATCTTGCTATTCCAAAAATACCAAATACTAATATTAATCCACCAATTACATAAGATATTGTTTTTAATGTATCTCCTGGTTTTATAAATAATAATAATCCTATTACAATAAGTATAATTGAAGAAAATATAGATAAACTAAACATTTTTTTCATTGCATCTTTCATTTTTATCACCTTAATTAATTATAACATTTTTTATATACAATTTCTACTATTTATTTTTACAATTATCTTTTAAATAATTTAATCCATTCTTTTTTTATTTCTTTCATATTATATTTTGCTGCTTTCTTACTTCCATTTCTTCCCATCACAAATCTTCTGTTAGAATTCTCTATTAATTCAATGATTCTTCTAGTCATTTTTTCTTTATCTGAATATTTTACTAAATATCCATCCCAATTATCACTTATTAATTCTTTTGCACCTATTGATCTATCAAAAGCAATACATGGGATTCCATAAGAAAAGGCCTCTAGTAATACTATATTAGATATTTCCTTATATGCTGTAGAAACACAAATAGATGATTTGAGATATAGTTCATCTAATTCCTCTTGTTCAAGAAATCCATGTAATTCTATATTTAAATTTTCTTTATCAATTCTATTTTTTAAGTTATTGTATTCTTTTCCACCACCTACAATATTTAATTTCCAATCAGGATATTTATTATTTACTAATTTAAATACATCTATTAGATCATCATATCCTTTTTCTTTTGATAATTTACCAATAGAAATTATGTTTTTCTCATCTAATTTTGATAATTTATTAGGATTTGTGTCTAATATATTAGGAATATAAACAGTATTATCACACATATTTTTATAATATTCACATTGTTCCTTTGATATCAAAACTAAATAATTTAATTTATTAAAAGAATCCAATACTTTTTTATTATTTATATAATCATGTTCCCATCCTATTTTTATGCTATTTTTATTTCCATATTTACTTAACCATACACTATATTCACTTCTCGTTGCAATAATGATATCACTATCCATATTTTTTATATAATCAATCATTAATTTTTTCTTTTCTTTTAAGATATTTTTACCTTTTAATAATTCTTTTATAAATTTAAAATAACGATGTTTTTTTAATGATTCATTTATTTCTTTTTTATTTGGTTTTAATCCTTTTTTTAAATATATTATTTTTACATTTCTATCTATTTCAAATATTGGCTTTTTATATATTTCATATGCTGATACAATTGTAACATCATAATTATTTATTAAAGTATTTGCTAAAGTGATAGCTGATTTTTCAATTCCGCCATAACCTAAATGTAATGCTAATATTGTTACTTTCTCCATTGTACCACCTATTATAATTATAAATTATTTTTGATAAATAGTAAATGTTATTCACAATAAAAATACTTTAAATAAAGTATTTTTAATCTTTCTTCATATATTTTTGATAATGTTCAATTACTTTTTTAGGCTTACCTATTTCTTCTATTAAACCATCATTTAACCATAATATTTCATCACATAATTCTTCTAATGTTCCTAAACTATGAGAAACAATAATTACTGTTCTATGATCAGCATTTATTAATTCTTTCATTTTGTTATAACTTTTTTCTTTAAATTTCGCATCTCCAACACTTAATACTTCATCTATTAGCATTATATCTGTTTCCAATATAGCAGTTATGGCAAAAGCTAATTTAGAATGCATACCTGATGAATATGTTTTAACTGGTTTATATATAAAATCTCCTAAATCTGCAAAATCAATTATTTCTTTTAATTTTCCATCAATTTGTTTTTCTGTAAAACCTAGTAACATTCCTGATAAATAAATGTTTTCATAACCTGTTAATTTAGGTTGAAATCCTACCCCTATAGATAATAATGATACCGAATTATCATGTAAATCAATACTACCTTTATCAGGAGAAAATATACCTGCTAAAGCTCTTAATAATGTGCTTTTTCCAC
>CAYNYX010000001.1:13827-23595 GCA_964401535.1 uncultured Muribaculaceae bacterium
ATTTTACCTTTTTCAACATTAAAAGTAACACCTTTTACTGCTTCGTATGTATCTAAATTAACTTTTTTTAATTTAAGTAAATTTTTTTTAATTGAAAACTTTTTAATACCCTTATAAGAAATTTTTAAATCTTTAACTGTTATTGAATATTTCATTATATCACCTTCGCATAACTATTTTCATGTTTATGAATTAAATTTACTCCAACTATAGTAAATAAAATTCCTACAATAAACCAAACAAATAATCCCTGAAAACTTGGATTACGAGCATCAATAAATACTTTTCTGAATTCATCCATTAAAAATCCTATTGGATTTGCTCTTAATAATAATTTGTTATAAGGATCTGGTACTCTTGTCCTAATATTGTAAAATATACCAGATAGATAAAAAGTTAATTTAAGAATAATATTCATAACATTTGATAAATCTTCAACATATACACCAAAATGCATAAGTACACAACCTATACCAAATGATAATGTATAAATAATCAATATTATAGGTACTGCATATAACATATAAATAGTAAACGGAACTTTAAATATAATCATTAAAACAAGAATCAAAGCAACAGAAACAAGCATTTTAAATAAAAAAACAAATGATTTTGATAATAATAATATATATTTTGGGATATAAACTTTTGATACAATTGCTTTATTTGAACTTACTAATTTAATGCTACCTTTTATCATATTATTAAAGAAACTCCAACAAGTTAATCCTATAAAAACAAATACAGGAAAATGTGGTTCAGATGTTCTAAAAACAACTTGAACAATAAATGTATATATAAACATCATGCAGATTGGTTCTAATATTAACCAAATCCAATTTAAATAAGAATCTGCTACTTCAGATTTTAATTCTGCTTTAGCTGAATAAAAAGCATATTTATAATATTTTTTTATATTTTTTAAAAATCTATTCATGTAAATCTTCCTAACTACATAAACATTTTATCATATAATTTTAATAATTCATATTAAAAAAAAGTGATTTTCACTTTTTTTAACAATTTTAAAAATGATGTTTTATTACCCGTTCTTCTATTGGAGGTAATTTCATATAATCACCATATACTTGTTTTAATATGTTTTCTGCATAAGCAGGAATAGGTAAAACCATATTTTCAAACTTGACATATCTTGGTTTTCCATACCATTGCTTTGGAACAATTTGATTCCTATAATAATGATAACTACATAAATTCACCATATA
The DNA here is from genome assembly GCA_964401535.1 of uncultured Muribaculaceae bacterium. Taxonomy (GTDB): domain Bacteria; phylum Bacillota_I; class Bacilli_A; order RF39; family UBA660; genus CAYNYX01. The sequence goes on from CAYNYX010000001.1 coordinate 15,054, forward strand.
ATTATTTCTTGAATTATTGTATTTTGTTAATGTTTTATCTAATAATTTATGGATTCTTTTTACTGAAAAAAACTTAGCTGTAAATTTAATAATTTTAGCTTTAAATGTCATTGGCTTTTTCAATCCTAATTTATAAGTTAACATTCCCCTTAAATATTTTCTTTCTACAGCCTGGACTTTTTGTTTAAATGATATTTTTTTAGGAACATCATCTATCGGAAAAATATCAATTAAAGGACCATTATGGTCAGTTAAATGAGCTATATGATTTTGTGAATACAAACTATTATTTAGATATCTTACTTTTATAAATGGAGACCAATAATTATCAATAGTTTTACTATGCTGAATTTCATACATTTTATTTATTTCTTTTGGTGCATGTTTTAAAAATTTTTCATAATCTTTTCTTGGCATTAATAAATCCATATCGTCATCCCAAGGAATAAAACCTTTATGTCTGACTGCCCCTAACATAGAGCCTTCACCTAAATAGTATGTAATCTTATGTTTTTTACATATTTTATCTACTTCTTTTACTATAGTTAATTCTATATCTTGAAGTTTTTTTAATTGTATATATTCATTTTCAATCATAACCCACCATTTTAAATATTATGTTTATTTACTATAATATTCACCCTTTATAATTATATCAATTGCTTCTCTAACAGCACCTTCTCCACCATTTTTTTGTAAATGATGATTAACCACATCAATCAATTCAACAGCACAATCAAAAGGTGCAAAAGTTAATCCTGATTTTTTCATTATTTCTAAATCATTTAGATCATCGCCGATATATGCAACATTTTCATAAGTCACATTATACTTTTTTAATAGTATATCTACTATTTCTATTTTATTACTAATACCTTGATAAATTTCAGTAATTCCAACTTCATTTGCCCTATTTTCTACAATACGGCTATTTCTACCTGTTATAATAACGGGAATAATTGAATAGTCTTTTAAAAGTTTTATTCCATATCCATCTTTTATATTAAATACTTTGAAAATCTCTCCATCATTTCCCATATAAATTTTTCCATTTGTTAATGTCCCATCAACATCCATTATAAATAACTTTATTTTTTCCATTATACTAACCCCACACTTGATATATCTGATAAACATATTGCACCAACAAGTTTGCCATTTTTCAAAACTGGTAACACTGACAAAAATTTATTTTCTATCACTTTCATCGTTTCTAATGCTTCAATAACTAAGGCATCTTCATTTATGGTTATTGCATCCCTATTCATAACATCAGTTATATTCTTATTAAGTGAATCATCACCGTATTTACTAATTAGTCTTCTCAAATCACCATCTGTGAAAATTCCCAAAAATTTATTGTTTTTATCTATAACACTTACACATCCTGTTGGTCTTTTACACATTTCTAATACCGCTTGTCTCACATTGCAATCACGTTCAACTGTAGCATTACTTTCCCCTATTTTCATCAAATCCTTTACTTTTAAAGTTAACCTTTTACCAAGTAATCCATTAGGATGAAAAACAGCAAAATCCTGTGTCTCAAATCCATTAATTTTAGCTAGAACAATAGCAATAGCATCTCCTACAACAAGTGAAACTGTTGTAGATGTTGTAGGAACTAAATCGTCTAAATATGCCTCATTGGTTTTAGGTAATAGAAGAGTTATATCAGAAAATTTCGATAATGTACAATTGGATCTTTCTGTAATACTTAATAGTTTAGCACCGATTTTTTTTATTGAAGGTATTAATTTGATAATTTCATCACTCTCTCCGCTACGACTAACAGCAAGAACTACATCATCCTTTGTTACTAAGCCTAAATCTCCATGTAAAGCTTCAGCTGGATGCATAAAATATGCTTTTAATCCTAAACTCGCCATAGTAGCTGCAACTTTTTTATAAATAAGACCAGATTTACCCATTCCGGTTATAACAATTCTACCTTTACAATTGTTTAATTCGTTTATTAAATCGATAAATGACTCATCTAAAAAATCGATTACATTCTTTATGCCATTAACTTCTATTTCTATAACTTTCTTTGCCTCTTCCAATATTTCCATAAATAAACCACCTATTCTTCTATAACATTCATTATACTTTGAAACTCAATCAGCATTTGTTTTAATTCAGATAATTTTATCATATTAGGACCATCTGATAATGCATTATCAGGATCACTATGTACTTCCATAAACAATGTATCTATTCCACACGCAATAGCACATTTAGCAAGATATTTTGCGTATTCCCTATTTCCACCAGTTGTTGTTCCATTACCACCTGGTTTTTGAACACTATGAGTACAATCAAATACAACTGGATATCCCATTTTTTTCATTTCAAGTAAACCACACATATCAACAACCAAATTATTGTATCCAAAAGTGGTACCTCTTTCACAGACCATTATGTTATTATTACCACTATCTTCTATTTTCTTTACTACATTATTCATATCCCATGGAGCCAAAAATTGTGCTTTTTTAACATTTATTATTTTACCTGTTTTCGCTGCAGCAACTAATAAGTCAGTTTGTCTGCATAAAAAAGCTGGTATTTGTATAATATCTACAACTTTAGCAACCATTTCTGCTTGATATGGTTCATGAATATCTGTTGCTATTTTTAAATTATATTTTTCTTTTACTGCTTTTAATATTCTTAATCCTTCTTCAATTCCTGGACCTCTATATGATTTTATAGATGTTCTATTTGCTTTATCAAATGATGCTTTAAAATAAAAATCTATATCCAATTCTTCAGTAATTTGTTTCAACTCTTTTGCAATATCAAATATCATCTGTTCATTTTCGATGACACATGGTCCTGCTATTATTGTTAATTTCTTTTTCATTTTTTATTTTTCCTTTCTTTTTAATAATTTATTTAAACATTCACTTGATGATTTTTCAATTAGTTCATGCATTATTATACCAAAACCAAATGCTAATAAAAAGTATAATATAAATTCTAGTAAACTGTTTTTATCTGTATTTAATTTAAATGCATATATTATATAATTATATAGGTATATTGAATAAGAACTTATAGCAATAGTTTCAATTGGATTTTTTATATAAATAAATATTTTTTCAATAATATCATTAAAATTAATAATAATGTAACCAACTAGTATACCTAATATAATTTTTAAAATATGATTAGGAATATTTGGCATATAGATAAAAGTGGAAATAATGAATACAGTTAACAATAACATTATAAATACAATTTTGTTCTTTATTTTAAAATAGTTATTGTATAGAAGTATTCCTAATAAAAAGCAAGGGAGCAAAACAATAAAACTTTTTTGTATAGTTACATTGTTGACACCTATTACTAATATAGATGGTATAAAAGATATTCCCATAATTAAATAAATCATTTTTTTACAATTTGATTGAAGATATTCAAATAATTTTGCTATAAAAGGAAATAATAAATACAATTGCATTTGAATTCCTAAATACCAAAATACACCACTTATAGAATAAAATGTATCTGCATTATATATATGAGTGAAAGAAAAATGAGTAATAATATCTTTAATATTTGCTGTTTTACTAGTAACTCCCATATTAACTAATAATATCCAAAATAATATAGCAATAAAATATGCAGGAATTATTCTTAAAACCTTCTTTGTATAAAACTTTTTAATTTTTGTTGCAAATGATAGCTTTGTAAGTGCCCCCCACTTTACTATTTGTTAACGAATTCCAAGTTTTTATAGATAGGTACCCTGATATTAAAATAAATAATTCAACGCCAAATGCTCCATATTTAAAAAATCGTAGTAAATCAAAATTATATATTAACAATGTAGGTCGACCTACAATACGCCATATATGATAACCTGTTACAAAGAAGATTGCTAAAAATTTTGCTATATTGATATAAAATAAATTTTTCTTTTCAGTCATTATTTTAATTTTAACGTCTTTCCTACTAATGTCGCAAATTCATAATCTTCCTTTGTATCAATATCAATAGATTCTATATCATCAATCTCTTTTATATATGGATTAAACCCTATTCTTCTATTATGTAAATTGAATGTTTCTTTTTTGAAAATATAAAAACCACTTGTTTCAACATAAATAGGTTTCATATCTTGTGTTCTAGGAACATTATTTAAATCATAGTTAATAGGTTCACCATCATACCATGCGAATGTCTGAATTTTTTTAGCAGAAAAAGCGGAATCGAATTGACCAGATAAAACATTATCTAAAGCATCTTCTACAGATTCAGATCTTAAAAAAGGAGATGTTGTATGTGCTAATACATAAATATCTGCATCCACTTGTTTCATAAAAGCACGATATATATCAAATCCTTTAACTAAATCTGCATCTAAGGATTGATCTCTTTTTAAGAATTCAATTCCTTCTGGTATGTAATTTATAACATCCTCATCACTACAATATACATATATTTTATCAATTTTTTTGACATCAAGTAATGTTTTTAAAATATGGTAACACAAAGGATGATCATTGATTGGTAAAATGTTCTTTTTTGGTACTCTCTGACTGTTAAGTTTTATTGGAACTAATGCTACTACTTTCATTTATTTTCTCCTTCTATATCTACTAATTTATCAAAATTATAACGTTCAAATATTTCTAGTGCTCCACCTCTAGTAGAATTATATATCTTTATTCCTTTTTTATCTGCATACTCTCTTAATTTTTCATACGCAAGCATTGATCTATCTCTTCTAATTTCTCCAAGTTCTTCTAAACTATTAGTGCCATTTTTCATAATTCTTTTTGCTCTTTTTTCTTCTGCTACAGTTAAATTTTTATTACTGTAATCTTTAATAAAATGTCCACCTTTTACAAATGAATTAGTGCAATCCACTCCTAATAAATAAATTTCCTTATATCCCATATACATTGCTAATTCTATCATAAAAGTCATTACTGTAGCTTGAGCAGGTACGTAATATGATAATATGTTTTTTGAAACATGATATTTTTTATAATTAACATTTGTTACATACAATATTTTTTTAGGTTTTTTACTAAATTTTTTAAAGGCAGTTAGATTAGTGAACATTTGACACGTAATATGTTTTTTAAATTCATAGCCTAATGTTTTTGTATAAACTGGATCTACACAACATAAAAATGTCGGTCTCCATTCTGTTTTATCATAAATTTTATAAATAAGGTTGCATGCGAATGTATCTATACCATTTATTTTTTCTAAATCAGATATTTGTAAACTTGGACCATTTCCAATTAAAATACATGTTTCACCTAACTTAGAATTTTTATATGCCTTTAATTGTTTACTGTTTGATGAGATAGGCATAATATGACTTCTACAAAATCCTTTTATTCTTCTATTTGTTATAGTAAAAAACTTTTTAATTGGAGCGGAAATCATTTTAGTTGCTGGTTTTATATTTCTTTCATAGCTAAATGAATGATAAAGATTTTCATTTCCTAATATATATTTTTTAGCAAAATTATATCCGCAGAGAGGTCCATCCCAAGTATTATATTTTTTATTAAATTTTTTATACTTACTATCATAACTAAAATTTTTTATAGTTTTTTTAATTTGTTCCATTAAATCTTCTTTGTTAAAAACTATTGTTCCGGGTAATTCATCAATATTTATGTGAATTCCCTGTGCTTCATTACAATATTTTTCATAATCATACATATAAAATAGCATTGGTCTTTTTAAATTGGCATAATCAAAAATCGCACCAGAATAATCAGATATCAGCAAATCAGTTATTATATATAAATCATTTATGTCTTCAACAAAATTGACATCATAGATATAGCCATTATGAGTATCAAAATCGTTTGTTGTGTTTCTTTCTAGATTATGTTCTCTTATTAATAAAACATAATCCTCTCCCAATTTGTTTCTAAATTCTTCAAAATCTATCATATTATGAAAAACATATTTCTTGCTATCTGCGTCATATGTATAATTTCTCCAAGTAGGAACATACAATAATACTTTTTTATCTAAAGGAATATTTAAATTTTGTTTAATCCTGATAACATCTTCAGTAGAATATGTATATAATGAAGAATTTCTAGGATAACCAACTTTAATAAGTTTGCTATTATCTTTAATATCAAAAGCAGAACCCATAATTTTAGTAAAGTATGGTGAAACACCAAATAAATATGTTAATTTTTTTCCAACTTTTTTAAAATCTTTATATATGGATTTCAGATTTTTTCTTTTATCATTATCAAGAACTAAATTACATCCAATATTCTTCATTGGTTTTCCATGCCAAGTATGAATATAAATTTGTTCTTTTTTAGGGCCTATCCATTTAGGAAAAGATAAATTGGCAATCCAAAATTTTGATTTCGAACAATATTTATAATACTTTTTACTATATTTTCTTACTATAATAGTATTATTGTTATTGGCTATTTCTTTAAATTTCTTAACTTTCGAAAATACCCAAATAAATTTATAGTCAGAAAATTTATCATTATTTAGCATTGATAAATAAATTGCCTTTGGATTACAACTAAATTCTTTTCCTTGAAATGATTCAAACATTATTGTTTTATCATCAACATCATACTTAATCTTATAACATTTGTATTTACATAATCTTTTTAAATAAATAAATTTTGAAAATATCAAATTTAATATTGAATTTTGTTTAGTAAACGATTTTATCCTTCTCTTTATCCTTTTGCTAATACTAATTTTCTTTTTAACAAGTTTTTTCTTTTTAAATAATATTTTTTTATACATTTTATATATGCAATCTTTATCCATTGTAACAGGAGTATTACTTAATCTCAATATATTAACTGCTTCTGTCAATTCATCAATATTATTTAATGAATGTACTTCAGGAGTTTCTAAATGCAATTTTTTATAAATAACATTGAATTTTTTCACACCTTGTTCTGTTTCTTCACAACCGAAAAGATCATTTAATTCTTGCAAACTTTTATTCAAATAGTTTATTCCTCTTGGATCACAACAATCATCAACATGCTTAATTATATATTTCCAAACATGTGGTAAACAAATTGCAACAGCATGTCCATGACTTATGCCATACAATGATGTTATCTTATAACTCATTGCATGGGCTGCTGTAGTTTGCGTTATATTTATTGCCCTACCACTATAATTACTTGCCAACATCATTTCATTTAGTGATTCATTATTTTTTATATAATTATCAATATTATTTAATATAAGTCTAATTGCTTTTCTAGAATACTGCTTACTTTTTACAGTAGAATTAACACTCCAATACGACTCAATTGCTTGACATAATGCATCAAGAGCAGTTGCTTTTTTCTGATATAAAGGTAACGTTTCTAAAAAACTTGCTTCCAAAATTACATATTTAGGAATTATGTTTTCTGACGTGATTGATTGCTTAACCCCATTATAATAAATAACAGCATATTTAGTAGACTCACTTCCAGTTCCCGCAGTAGTTGGCATTGCCAAAAAAGGAATATTATTTTCTACATATGGTTGGTCTAAATAACATTTAGTAGAATCCAATGAAGAAAACAACTTAATCGTTTTAGCAACATCTATTGCACTTCCACCACCTATTGCTAATATAAAATCACAGTTGTTTGAGTTAAATAAATTAACGCCTTCCACTACTTCCTCATAAAGTGGATTAGGTTGAAATTTATCAAATACAGTAATTTCGATATTTAAATTTTTTAAGTATTGAAAAACAAATGTATCTTGAATATAATTACCGCACACTACAAATAACCTTGAAGGTTTTTCAAGATCTAGTATGCTTTTAATTTTTTTATAACTATTATATATTTTTTGCACAAGCACACCTCAATTACTAAATTCTTTTCATTGTTTTAAATTTATTATTTTCAAAACTATCTATTTCTTCTCTAACTCTAGTATAATCTTCTAAGTTATCAATTTCATCAATATAATTATCTTTATATGATTTAGCATAAATATATAAATCACTTAAAATAGTATTTAAAGCATTTTCTGCATATACTCCAGTATTACCTTCCGATACAAATATTTCAACTTGTTGTAACCATTTACTTAAATCCTCTTTGTTTAATTTATACAAAGGTTGAAAAGCATAACAATTATCATCAAATATATTTATTCCTACTTCTTTAAGTAATCCATTTATAACCCTACCTTTAAAATCTTTTTCAGGTAATCTCTTATTCTCGTTTATCAAGCATAATGATTTATCATCGTTTAACATATCTTGAACTAATCCTAAATCAAATACTAAATCACCATGTAATAACAAAACATCATCTTTTAAATAATCTTTAGCTAAAAACATTGAATAAATATAATTTGTTTTATCATAAATAGGATTTTCAACAAAAGTAAATTTTGCATTAAATTTTTTAGATGCTTCAATTAGTTGTTCCTTAAAAGGACCAACTGTAACAACAAATTCACTTATTCCACTTTCCATAAGTATTCTTATTTGTCTTTCAAATATAGTTTCACCATTATTTAAAAGTACCATTGATTTATGGCATGACTTTGTCAATTC
>CAYNYX010000002.1:0-6797 GCA_964401535.1 uncultured Muribaculaceae bacterium
TTCAAAAGAATTAGAAAAAATTAGTGAATTATCAACTGAAGTATTTAGAGTTTTAAATTTATCAGGTATTTGTAGAATTGATTATTTAATTGATAGAAAAAGTAAAAAAATATTTATTAATGAACCAAATACTATACCAGGATCTTTATCTTTCTATTTATGGGATCCAGTTGGTGTAAAATATAGTGATTTATTAGATCAAGCTATTAGTACAGCAATTAGAGAATTTAAGAAAAAAAATAAAAAAACATTTAGTTTTGAAACAAATATCTTAAAAAACTTTAATGGATTAAAAGGTGGAAAAAAAGGTTGTAAGAAATTTTAGGAATTATTTTAATTCTTTTTTTCTTGCCATTTATATATATTTTTGATATTATATAGATACTTTGGAAGGTTGTGAAAATATGGGTAAAGAAGAAACTATTAAACTGTTTGAAATATTTTGGAAAGAATTTCGATCTGCTAATTCTATATTTAAAAAAGAATTGTTTGATCCTAATGATTTTGTAATAACCATTCAAAAAAATTATGATGTATTTGTTAATAATAAAATAGTTAATCAAATATATAATGATGTAATAAAAGTGAATAGTTTAACTGATAAAGAAATATATGATATAGTAAGTTCTAAAATAGAAAAATGGAGTTTAGATGATATTTTTAAATTCAATTCTAATGATGATCTTTTTCTATCCGATGATATAAGAAAAAAATTAACAAATTGTATTACAGCTAAATGTATATTTGAATTTGCAAGATGTTTTAAATATAATGAATTATTAAATAGTGATTCAATATTTAAATTAGCATTATGTATAATTGAATTAGGTGATGCAAAATATATATATGAATTTGCTAAAAGAATAAAAAATGCTCCAATAGATGAGTTAGCAAAAGGAATAATAAAAACAGGTGATGCTGATTTTATTTACTATTTTGCAAGAGATATAGAAAATGCTCCAATAAATAATTTAATAGATGGTATAGTAAAAACAAATGATGCTAATGTGATATATGAATTTGCTACTATTGATAGAAATAATTATGATAGAATTGAAAAATTAGCAGATGCTATAATACAAACTAATAATGCCGAATATATATATAAATTTGCTAAAAATATAAAAAATGCACCTATAAATAAATTAGCACTATCAATAACAAAAACTAATGATGTACAATTAATGTATAACTTTGCAACAGATATAAAAAATGCACCTATAGATGTATTAGTACGAGGAATAATCAAAATGGGTAATGCAAAATATATATGTCAAATTACACATTATGTTTCAAAAAATGATAATGTTTTAATAGAAGAATTAGCACAAGCTATTATGAAAACAGATAGTGCCGAATATATATATAGATTTACAAAAAAATGTAATTATTTATTAGGTATTGATATGAAAGAATGTTTAGCAAAGCGTGTTATTGAATTAGGAGATTTAAATTATGTTTATTTATTTGCTGAAGAAATTAAATATGCTCCAATAAGATTATTAGAACAATATATAGTAAATAGTCATGATAATAAAATTATTTTAAAATTTCTACAAAATATTAAAAAGGTTTCAATTAATGAATTAATAGATGTAATAGTAAAAACAGGTGATGCGAAACAAATATATGATTTTGTAGCTAACAATCCAAATATTCCGATAGAAAAATTAGCAAGCGAAATAATAAAAACAGGTGATGCAAATAATATATTTAGATTTTCATACTGTGTTTCAAAATATGAAAATGCTCCAATAGAATTATTAGCAGATGCAATAATAAAAACAAATGATAAAAAAGAAATATATTTTTTTGCTGAAAATGTTATAAATGCTCCTATTGTTAAATTATTGGAATATGTAAATATAAGTGATTTTCTTACATTTTCTACAAATTTAGAGAGTTATTATCGTACTTTGAATAAAGAAAAAGATATATTAAAAAAAGATGAATTTATTTCTAAAATGGTTGATAAATTATTCATAGAAGAAGATGTTTATCATCTAATGCTATTTTTAAATTGTACTAATAATATAGAAAATATAGAAAAAATAGATGAAATGACTAAGTCATTATTAAATGTAATTTCTTTTGAAGAAAGAGTAAAAATTTTTATGTTATTGTGTAAAGGTTATACACTATTATTAGATAGATATAAAGAATTTTTTAGTAACATATTTGAAGAATTAAATATAAAAAAATTTGATAAAGAAAATGTAAAAGTAAAAAGACCATAATTGGTCTTTTATAGTGTTTTAAAATATTCAAATAATTGATTACATTTATCAATATCCATAGCTTTTGTATCTTTTAATTTATAATCAATATTTAATTCTTTATATTTATCTTTAGCCATAGTATGATATGGTAAGAATTCTACTTTTTCAACATTACTAATCTGATTTATAAAAATTTTAAATTTATCAATATAATCTTTATTATCATTTATATTAGGTATAATTACTTGTCTTAACCATATTTTTTTATTTAAATCTTTACATTTTCTAACAAAATCAAAGAAATTAGTTATATCACCATTAGTTATTTTTTTATAGTTTTGATTATCTAAAGCTTTAATATCTAATAAAACTAAATCAATTAATTTTAGTAATTCAGTATTTACTTTTATACTACCAGCTGTATCTAGACATATATGAATGTCTTCTTTTTTTAATAATTTACAAGTTTCTAATAAAAATTCTTGTTGGAGTAGGGGTTCACCACCTGAAAAAGTAACACCACCATTATTTTCAAAAAAAGGTTTATATTTTTTAATAAAATTAACTAATTCTTGAGGTGTAAATAATTGTTTTTCTTCTGTTTCAAACATTTCAGGATTATGACAAAATATACATCTTAAAATACAACCTTGCATAAAAATAACAACTCTAATACCAGGTCCATCAAAAAGACCCATGGTTTCTATTTTACTTATATTTCCTTTCATATTGCCTCATGAAAGGTTCTAGATATAACTTCTTCTTGTTGTTCTTTAGTTAATTTAATAAATTTAACAGCATATCCAGATACTCTAATAGTTAAATTAGGATATTTACTTGGATTATTCATTGCATCAATTAAAGTTTCTTTATTTAATACATTAACATTTAAATGTTGAGCGTTTTGTTTAAAATAACCATCTAATATATTAACTAAATTAGTAGTTTGTTCATCTAATTCTTTACCTAATAAATTAGGTACAACTGTGAATGTATTTGAAATACCATCTTTACAGTAATCATAAGGTATTTTCGCAACTGAATTAAGTGAAGCTAGAGCACCACTATTATCTCTACCATGCATTGGATTAGCTCCTGGTGCGAAAGGTACTTTATCTAATCTACCATCTGGTGTTGCTCCAGTTTTATTTCCATAAACAACATTTGATGTTATTGTTAAAATAGATAATGTATGATCTGCATTTCTATAAGTTGGATATTTTTTTAATTTTTCATAGAAAGTTTTAACTAAATCGATAGCTATTTGATCAACTCTATCATCATCATTTCCATATTTAGGATAATCTCCTTCTATTTCAAATGATGTAGCAATTTTATCTTCTCTTACTACTTTTACTTTAGCAAATTTAATTGCGGATAAGGAATCAACAGCAACTGATAATCCCGCCACTCCAAAGGCCATAACTCTTTTAACATCAGTATCATGTAATGCCATTTGACCTCTTTCGTAAGCATATTTATCATGCATATAATGGATTATATTCATAGCATTAACATAGTTTTTGGCAACAATATCTAATACTTTATCATAAGATTTCATAACTTTGTCATAATCTAAGTAATTCCCTTTTAAAGGTTTAATATCATCAATAACTTTTATTTTTAAATGTTCATCTATTCCTTCATTTATAGAATAAAGAAGGGATTTTGCTAAATTACAACGAGCTCCAAAGAATTGCATTTTTTTACCTATTTCCATGGCTGAAACACAACAAGCAATTCCATAATCAAAACCATAATATTTTCTCATTAAATCATCATTTTCATATTGAATTGAATCTGTTTCAATAGATATTTTAGAACAATATTTTTTAAATGGTTCTGGTAAAGCAGTAGACCATAATATTGTTAAGTTAGGTTCAGGAGCGGATCCTAAATTAGTTAAGGTATGTAAAAATCTAAATGAGTTTTTAGTAACTAAACTTTTAGTTTCATCTAACATACCACCAATTGATTCAGTAACCCAAGTAGGATCACCTGCAAATAATTGATTATATTCAGGTGTTCTTAAGTGTCTTACAAGTCTTAATTTAATAACAAATTGATCAATTAATTCTTGGGCTTCTTCTTCAGTTATTATATTGTTATTTAAGTCATGCTCAATATAAATATCTAAGAATGTTGATGTTCTACCTAAACTCATAGCAGCTCCGTTATTTTCTTTAACAGCAGCTAAATAACCAAAATATAACCATTGGATAGCTTCTTTAGCAGTCTTTGCTGGTTTTGTAATATCAAATCCATAAGATGCAGCCATTTTATTGATTTCAATTAAAGCTTTTATTTGTTCATTTATTTCTTCTCTAATTCTAATTGTTTTATTATTTATTTCTGTTATGTTTTTTAAGTCTTTTTTCTTTTCTTCAATTAATCTATCAGTACCATATAAAGCAATTCTTCTATAATCACCAATAATACGACCTCTACCATAAGCATCTGGAAGTCCAGTTAATAAACCAGCTTTACGATATTTTCTTATTTCTTCTGTATAAGCATCAAAAACACCATCGTTATGAGTTTTTCTATATTCAGTGAAATGATTTAAAATATCTGTATTTAAAGTATAACCATAAGCTTCTAAAGCACTTTTTACCATCCTCATTCCACCATAAGGATTAACAATTCTTTTTAAAGGTTCATCGGTTTGTAAACCATAAATAACTTCATTATTTTTATCAATATAGCCAGGTTTAAAATTATTAATACCAGATATAATATTAGTTTCTATGTCTAAAACACCTTTTTTTTGTTCTTTTAATAAAAGTTTATCTACTTTGTTCATTATTTTTTTAGTTTTAGTTGTAATAGGTTTTAGAAAATCTTCATTTCCTAAATACTCATTATAATTATTTTTAATAAAATCTGAAACATTTATTTCATCTTTCCATATTTGTCCTTTAAAGTCATCATAAATCATAATAATTCTCCTATCTTTATATATTATATCCATATTATTCTAATCAATTATATCATGAATGTAGATTTAAGTAAATTGTTTAAAAAAGTATTTTTAATCTTTTAAATCATACATTTATAGTGGTGATATTATGAAATGGTTATCAAAATTATTTATAACAGTTATATTGTTTTTAATTTGTTTAATTTTAATTAAAAGTGATCATAAATTTAAAAGTGAATTTTATGTAAAAGTATATGAAGATAATTTTAATTTTGCTTATATAAATACTTTATATCAAAAATATTTTGGTTCTTCATTTCCTTTAGATATATTTAATAAAACAGAAAAAGTTTTTAGTGAAAAATTAGTATATGAAAATAGTACTAAATATTTAGATGGAGTTAGTTTAGAAATAACTGATAAATATTTAGTTCCTTCTTTAAATACAGGATTAGTTATTTTTGTTGGTGAAAAAGAAAATTATGGTAAAACTGTTATTGTAGGTGGTAGTGATGGAATAGATATTTGGTATTCTAATATGGAATTAGTAAATGTTAAATTATATGATTATATATCATCAGGCACTTTAATAGGAGAAGCAAGTAAGAATTTATATCTAGTTTTTAAAAAAGATGGGGAAGTATTAGATTATAATGAATATATCAATTAGTCCTTTTTTTTATATTTGTAGTTTTATTTGTATGATAACAGGATATTTTAAATATTTTTTAATTTTAACTTTACTAATAATAATACATGAATTAGGACATATTTTAACTTCATTATTTTTTAAATGGAAAATAGATAAAATTATAATATTACCATTTGGTGGTTTAACTTTATTTAATGAAAAAATTGATAAAAGTTTAAAAGAAGAATTTTTAATTTTAATAATGGGACCTTTATTTCAAATAATATTTACATTAATAATCAATAATCCTTTAATAACTAAATATAGTTATGCATTGTTATATTTCAATTTACTTCCTATTGTTCCTTTAGATGGTTCTAAGTTAATAAATATAATATTTAATAAGTTATTGAGTTTTAAAAAAAGTCATATTTTAACTATTTATATATCTATAATATTAATACCTTTATTTTTATTAAGTAGAAATTTAATTATATATATTATAGTGTTTTTTTTGATTATAGAAATATGTAAAGAATTTAAAAATCATGATATTATATTTAACAAATTTTTATTAGAAAAATATTTATATGGTAATAATTATTGGAAGATTAAAAAAATAAAAAATAAAGATATAAAAAAGATGAAAAAAAATCGTAAAAATATTTTTGTATATAAAGGTAATATAATATATGAAAAAGAAATAATAAATGATTATTTTAAAAAACGTTAATTTCACACATTCTAACAACTATGTTATCATAAACAGCAACATGGGGGTATGTGTGTGAAAAAATGGTTATTTTTATTGGTATTATTATTTATATTACCAAAGAATGTTTCGGCAGCTACATATTATGTTTCTGCTGATGGTACAGGTGATGGTACAATTTCTAATCCTATGTCTTATGATGAGGTTTCAGAAAAAAAATATTTTAGTGGAGATAAAATATTATTAAAAGGTGGAGATACTTTTTATGGGACTTTGGATTTAGATATTTCAACAGTTGATTCTAACATAACTACA
>CAYNYX010000002.1:6807-18584 GCA_964401535.1 uncultured Muribaculaceae bacterium
GAAATGGTAGAGCTTATATAAGCGGTGCAAAAATAGTTAATGATTCGTGGAGTTTATATCAAAATGACATTTATAGAGTAGATTTAACTGATTTATCAATGTTTGATGGACTTAAAACAAATAATACTAACATAGGTTTTTTAGAAGATAATGATGGTAAAAAATATTATTCAAAAGTAAATTCTTTAAAAGATTTAAAAAATGAATATGATTTTTATTGTGATAATAAATATATATATATAAAATCAAGTACTAATCCATATGAAAAATTAGGATCTTTAAAACTTGCTACTAAAACAAAATTAGTTATTTTAAGATCAAACTTAACTATTGATAATATAATGGTAGGATATACAGGAGGTCATGCTTTAGCAACTTCAGGTTATAATGATATAGAAAATGTTACAATTAAAAATTGTGTTATTGAAAACATAGGAGGAAGTTATTTAAAAGGTACAACTCGTTATGGAAATGGAATACAATTTTATAGAACTAATACCAGAAATGTTGTAATTAAAGATAATATTATAAGAAATGTATATGATGTTGCTTTTACAATTCAAGGAGAATCAGGTAGTGGTAATAATATTAAAGTTTATAATAATGTTATGGTAAATAATTCTCAAGATTCAGAAATATGGGAAAGTGGTTCCGCAACAGGAGTTAAAAATTATGAATACTATTCTAATATCTCTATAAATCAAGGTAGAGGATGGGGATATAATGCTAGACCTGATAAATATTGTGCCGGAGCTATATTATTCTGGGGTTATTTAATTAAAGATACTAAAATAACATTTTCAAATAACTTATATTATAATCCAAGAAGAATATATTTTATAGAGGGTAAAAATGGAACAATCAATTTATTTAAAGATAGTAGTAAAATTAGTTCTGATAACAATATATTTTATTTAAGAAATGATGTTAAATTATTTAGAGAAGAAGGTGATTTTAATACTACTTCTATATTAGTTGATAAATATAATAAAGATTATTCATCTATATTTAATCCTATTGATGATGATTTCTTAACTAAACTTACTAAGATATCAAATACAAATTCAATAAGTAAAATAAGAGATTTATTAAAATCTATATTAGTAGAAGATATAGAAGTATCAACATTACCTAAAAAAACTACTTATGTTAAAGAAACAGATGATTTAGATATAAGTTTGGGTAAGTTAACAATAACTTATAAAATTTTACCTAATGAAACAATATCTTTAACAAAAAATATGATTAATAATTTTAATAATAATCAATTAGGTTCTTTAGCTTTAAATGTATCATACTTAGGAAAAAATACATCATTTAATATTAAAATAGTAGATAAACCAAAAGAAAATACTTCTGAAAAAACTGAAGTAAAAGAAGAACCAAAAGTAGTAAAGAAAGAAACTAAAAAAGAAGAAACTAAAATAGTAAATAAAGAAGTAAAAAAGGAACAAGTAAAACCAGTAGTAGTAAATAAAGTAGTAGAAAAAGATAAAGAAATTACTAAAGCTGAAAATGATATAACAAATAATGAAGTAATAATAGAATCATCTCGTGAATCATCTAATTTCTTTATGGATTATGTTAGAGATAATGGTATAGGAGTATATATGTTATGTTCTTTAATTGTATTAGCGTTATTTATGAAATTTGTATCATAATTCATTGTTAAATGTTTGACTTTTAAAGAAAAGTATGTTAAAATTTGTAATTGTGTAGAGCCTCACTCTACAACCGCACAGAAAAGGTTTAAAACTTTATGTACCTTAATGGCGAGTCTTAGAAAAATAAGGAGGTAATTTATGAAAGCAGTAATCGAAACTGGTGGAAAACAATATTATGTAGAAGAAGGAACAATCCTTTATGTTGAAAAACTTGATGTTGAAGCTTCTAAAGAAGTAAAATTTGACAAAGTTTTAATGGCTAATGGGGTAACAGGTAGACCATATCTAGATAATATAGTTGTTGTTGGAGAAGTTTTAAAACATGGAAAATCTAAAAAAATAAAAGTATTTAAATATAATGCTAAAAAGAAATTCCGTAAAACTCAAGGACATCGTCAACCATATACTAAAGTAGAAATTAAATCAATCGTTACAAAATAATGATTAAAATTAATGTTAAAAAAAATTTAATCGAAGTTAGTGGTCATTCTTTATATAGCGAATGTGGTACTGATATAGTATGCGCTAGTGTATCATCAATTGCTATTACTACTATAAATGCTTTAGTTAGATTTAAATGTAATATAAATTATGAAGAAAATGATGGATATGTAAAAATAGAAATCAATGAACATAATGAAATAACTAATATTTTAATAAGGAATATGATTGATTTACTTAAAGAATTAGAAAAACAATATAAAAAAAATATAAAAATAAATGAGGAGGTGTAGTCCATGAATTTAATGGTTTTAAATATACAATTATTTGCTCATAAAAAAGGACAAGGTTCAACTAAAAATGGTCGTGATTCTATATCTAAAAGATTAGGTGCCAAAGCTGCTGATGGAGAATTTGTAACTGGTGGATCTATTCTTTATAGACAAAGAGGAACTAAAGTTTATCCTGGTAAAAATGTAGGAATTGGATCAGATGATACAGTTTATGCTAAGCAAGAAGGATATGTAAAATTCGAAAGAGTTGGAAGAGATAAAAAACAAGTTAGTATTTATGAGACAAAATAACCTAGAATTTTCTAGGTTTTTTTAAGTAAAATATTGACATTTTATTTAATATATGGTAATTTGTATATAGCGGTAGCTATTTAGCAAAACTTAAGAAATTGAGTGACGCAAAGCTCTAGAGCCTAAAGCTTTATGCTATGGTAGTCAGTTGCGTTATAAAGTAAGCTTTATGCTTACTTTTAGTTTGATGAAAAGAGGTGTTAATATGTTTGTTGACGAAACAGTTGTAGAATTATTCGCCGGAGATGGTGGTAATGGTTGTATGGCTTTTAGAAGAGAAAAATATATCGAAATGGGTGGACCATACGGTGGTAATGGTGGTCATGGTTCGAATATAATTTTTGAAGTTGATGAAGGACTTAATACTTTAATAGATTTAAGATATAAAAGAATAATTAAAGGTACTAAAGGTAATAATGGTGAAGGAAAAGGTAAAACAGGAGCTAATGCTGAAAATATCATAATAAAAATACCACCAGGAACTGTTATAACAGATTTAGAAACAAATTTAATATTAGCAGATTTAATAAATAATAAAGATCAAGCTATTATTGCATGTGGTGGACGTGGTGGTAGAGGTAATATTGCATTTGCAACTAAAGCCAATCCTGCTCCTAATTTTGCTGAAAATGGTGAACCAGGAGAATATAGAAAAGTAAAAGTAGAATTAAAACTTTTAGCTGATGTTGGATTAGTAGGATTGCCTAGTGTTGGTAAATCAACTATTATATCTAAAATATCAGCCGCTAAACCTAAAATAGCAGAATATCACTTTACTACATTGACACCTAATTTAGGAGTAGTAAAAGTAAGATAAGGTAAATCATTTGTAGTAGCAGATTTACCAGGTTTAATAAAGGGTGCTTCATTAGGTGAAGGATTAGGAATAGAGTTTCTAAAACATATCGAAAGAACAAGAGTAATAGCTCATGTAATAGATATAAGTGGTAGAGAAGGAAGAAATCCTTATGATGATTACTTAACAATAAGAAAAGAATTAGAAGCCTTTAATCCTAAAATATTAGATAAACCTGAAATTATAATTGCTAATAAATTTGAATTAGAAAAATATAAAGAAAATATAAAAGAATTTAAGAAAAAAGTTAATGTTCCTATATATGAAGTAGTAGCAATAACAGGTGAAGGATTAACTGATGTGACTAATAAATTATCAAATATGTTAGATAATATTAAGAAAGAAGATTTATATGAACAAGAACAATTTGAAAGTCATGTTTTATATAAATTTAGAGAAGAAAAACCTTTCTCAATTACATTAGAAAATGATGTTTATGTAATAAGAGGAAAAGAAGTAGAAAAATTATTTAAAATGACTAAATTTAATACTGATGAAGCTGCTCTAAGATTTGCTAATAAATTAAGAAAAATGGGTATTGATGATGAACTTAAAAGAATGGGTATCAATGAAGGAGATACTGTAAGAATTTTAGATTTTGAGTTTGAATTTAGTGATAGTGGTATATAAATTAAAAAATAGAAAGAAAATAAAACTTTCTATTTTTTATTATAAATGTAAAGAAATAAGTAGAAATATAGAAAACAAGAAATATTAAGATAAAAATATAATAATTTATGTGAAAAAACAATAAAAACTGTTATTTGATATTAAAAAATAAGTGTGATATTTTTAATAAGGAAAGGAGGCAAAATGACTAAAACAAGACAATTTATTAATGGGTTGTTTGATCCAATATTTAAAGCAATATTTACTGGTGAAGATACGAAAGAATATGTAGCTAGAATAATAAATATAATAACAGAAATACCATATGAGGAAATAATAAATAATATGGTAATATTAAATAATGAAATAACTGTAAATAATAAAAAAGATAAAAAAATGAGAACAGATTTATTAGTAAGTATTGAACATCATTTAGTAAATATAGAACTGAATAAAGATTATTATGATGGATTAATCGAAAAGAATAATGCATATCAAACAAAAATATTGGGAGAACAATTTGAAAGTGGTAAGGATTATAAAGATATAAAATGTGTAGTACAAATAAACTTTGATAATTTTGAAATATTTAAAACAGAAGAAGAAATTCATAAATGTATGATAATGGATGTAAAATCATTAGAAGTAGAAAATGAATATTTTATAAAATATCATGTAAATCTAGAAAAAATAAAAAAAGAGTGTTATAATAAAAGTAATCATGAGTTAACAAAATTAGAAAAATATTGTATGATATTAATGGCAAATACGAAAGATCATATTCATGATGTAATAGGAGATGATTGTGTATTGAAAAAGGTTGCTAACAAATTAGAAAATTTAAATGAAGATGAAAAAATAATCGGTTTATATGATGGAGAAAAAGTAGATAAAAAAATAATGAATACAAAATTATTATATGTTGAAAAATTAGGACTTGAAAGAGGAATGAAAAAGGGCATGAAACAAGGCATAGAAAAAGGCATGAAACAAGGCATGGAAAAAGGCATGAAACAAGGCATGGAAAAAGGCATGGGAAAAGGCATGGAAAAAGGTATGAAACAAGGAATAGAACAAACAGCTATAAATATGCTACATAAAAATATAGATGTTTCAATTATATCAGAATGTACAGGATTAACTATTGAAGAAATTAAAAAAATGTAACGAAAAATAATCAAATTTTATACTTTGATTATTTTTTTCAATTGTATTTTTATAAAACTAAATTATAATACATTTACAATATAAATCATAAATGATATAATAATTAAAGAAAGTAGGAAATATATGAATAATAAAAGAGGATTTACATTAGCTGAATTATTAGGTGTTATAGCTTTATTAGTGCTTATTTCTATCATAGCATTCCCACCTATCTTAGATTCAATCAGAAAAAGTAAAAGTAATTTAGATGAAACAACTAAATCATTAATATATGGTGCAACTAATATATATGTAAGTAATAGATTAAGTACATATCCTATTGTGGAAAATAATGTTTATTGCGTTAAATTACAAGACTTAGTAGATAGTGGTAATTTAATAGCTGATTTAAAAAATGCAAATACAAATGAATCAATAGACTTAAATAAATATGTTAAAGTTACTATTCAAAGTAGTAAATATGTAATTACTATGGATGATAATAATGAATGTCCAATTTAAATAATTAAAAAAAATAATTAGCTCATACTATAAGTGGTGAATAGTATGAAAAAAAAGATAATAATATTAGTAATTATACTTTTAATATTTAGTATATCAAATAATGAAAGAATAGTATCAGTATTTGATATGGGTGGTTTATATGAAATCTATTATTTAGATTTTAAAGAAGAAAACTTAAATACTAATAATTTTGAATCATATTTTAATGAAAATATAGATATTATCAAAATAGAACCATACATAAATGACATATATAAAAATAAAATTGGAAATGTAAATTACTTATTTGATCATAATGATATAAATTATAATATAAATAATTTTAAAGAAAAATATTTAAAAATTTTAAAAAATAATAATTATATAGATGATTATAATAAATATTCAACAAATGGAATTAAAATAAATATGGTAAAAGTTTATACAACAGAAACTGAAATATTAAAATTAGTAAATAATAAAAAAATTAAATATTATTTTACATATACTGACTATCAACATATTTGATAGTCTTATATTTTATGATATAATTATTTTGTGATTATTATGAATAAAGAAATAGAAAAAAGTATCATTAAAAGATTTCGTAAAGAAATTTGGTCTAAATTTACTAAAGCAATTAAAGAATATAATTTAGTTAGTGAGAATGATAAAATTGGAGTTTGTATATCTGGTGGTAAAGATTCATTTTTAATGGCTAAATGTTTTCAAGAATTATATAAACATGGTAAAATTAAATTTGAATTAGTTTTTATAGTAATGAATCCTGGATATAAAAAGGAAAATATTGAACTTATAAAAAAGAATGCTTCTAATTTAGAAATACCAATTGAAATATTTGAAACTGATATATTTAATGTAGTAGATAATATTGCTTCTTATTCACCATGTTATTTATGTGCGAGAATGAGAAGAGGTTATTTATATAATAAAGCAAAAGAATTAGGATGTAATAAAATAGCTTTAGGCCATCATTTTGATGATGTAATTGAAACAACTTTGTTAAATATATTTTATGGTGCTGAAGTTAAAACAATGTTACCTAAATTATATAGCACTAATTTTGAAGGAATGGAACTTATAAGACCACTTTATTTTGTAAAAGAAAATGATATTATATCTTGGGTAAATTATAATAATTTGAAGTTTATAAATTGTGCTTGCAAATTTACTGAAAAAGATATTAAAAATGATTCAAAGAGAGTAGAAATGAAAGAATTAATAACTGCTTTAAGAAAACAAAACAAAAATATTGATAAAAATATATTTACAAGTTTAGAAAATGTTAATATGAATGTTATATTAGGATATCGAAAAGATGGTAAAAAATATAGTTTTTTAGATAATTATGGAGGTAAAAATGAAGAAGATAATAATTAGTATTTTAATTATATTACTATGTGGATGTAGTACAAATATGAAAGGAACAACTGATGGAGAAAAATTTAAAGAAGAATATGAAAGTATAAATGATACTTTAAAAAGTGATGGAACATCATATATAAAAATGAATATTGATTCTAATAATCCAATGAAATATTCATCTTATGAAGAAGTAATGGATATATTAGATGGAACAGGTATTATATATTTAGGATTTAAAGAATGTCCTTGGTGTAGAACATCACTTCCTGTTTTATTAGAAGTTGCAAATGAATTGAAAGTAAAAACAATATATTATTTTAATGCATTGAATATAAGAGACACCAAAGAATTAAAAGATGGTAATATTGTAACTACAAAAGAAGGAACAAAAGAATACTATAATTTAGTTAATAAATTGTATGATTATTTAGGAGTATATAATGGATTAAATGATGAGACAATTAAAAGAATTTATTTTCCAACTGTTATATTTGTTTCAAATGGTGAAATCAAAGGATTACATGTTGGTACTGTATCATCTCAGACAAATGTAAATATTTCATTAACTGAAGAGCAAAGAGAAGAATTAAAAACGATATATAAAAATTATATGTTAGAAGTAGTAAATACTTCGTGTAGTGGAGGATGTTAGATGATAAATAAAAAGAGATTTATAATAATAAGTGTTATATGTTTAGTATTGCTTTTAGTTATATTAGGGATATATTTAATAAAAAAATCAAATGTCAATGAATTTAAAAAAGCAATTTCATCTAAAATTTAGAAGTAATTGTTTTAGGAAGAAACAATTGTCATTGGTGTAATGAATTTAGCCCAGTTTTAAAAGAAGTAAAAGAAGAATATAAATTAAATTATGTTTATGTTAAAGTAGATACATTATTAAGTAGTGATTATAAGTATGTTTTAGAGACTTTAAAAATAGATTCATTAGGCACACCTACAACTTTTATAGTTAAATCTGGTAAAGTAATGGATAAATTAATTGGTTATGTTGATAAACAAACCTTTATTAATTTTTTAAGAACAAATGAAATTATTAAAGAGTTAGATATTTAATTGACTATAAACTTAGAAAAAGGTATAATTATTTTAGAATAGAGGGATTTATATGTTAGGAACAATAATTGGTGTAGAAGAAAATATAGTTATAACTAAATTAAATATTGATTTAACAAAATTTCAAAATTTAATTGGATTGTATGCGATTATGGAAGATGAAGATAAAAAAATAGTAGGTGAAATTACCGATATAAAAGATAATATTGCATATATTAATTTATTAGGAGAATTTATTAACGATAAATTTGTTTTTGGTGTTATATCAAGTCCATCTTTTTCATCAAGTGTAAAACTAATTTCAAAAGAAAGAATTCCTCTAGTTATAAGTGTTGATAATTATAAAGAAAATAAAGATTTGTATTTGGGTGAAAGTCCAATTTATAATGGTGTTAAAATAGGTGTTGGTATTGATGATTTCTTTAGTAACCATTTTGCTATATTTGGTTCCACTGGTAGTGGTAAATCATGTAGTGTTTCAAGAATAATTCAAAATCTTTTTGAAAAAGAAAAATCAATAGCATATAGAGCTAGTATATTTATGTTTGATGCTTATGGAGAATATCATACAGCATTTAATAAATTAAATGAAAAAATGCCTCAAATTAGTTTTAAAGCATATACAACTAATTTGAAATTTTCTGAAGCAGAAGTATTAAGAATACCTTTATGGTTATTAAGTGTTGATGATATCGCACTATTATTAGGTGCTGAAAAACATTCTCAATTACCAATAATTGAAAAAGCTTTAAAATTGGTTACAATATTTGGTAGAGAAGAAGAACTAGTAATTAAGCATAAAAATGATATTATTGCTAGAGCTATATTAGATATTTTTTCAAGTGGACGTCAACCAGTTCAAATAAGAGATCAAGTTTTCTCAGTATTATCTTATTATAATACTAAGGAATTAAATCTAGATACTGAAATATTTCAACCAGGTTATGTTAGAACTTTAAAACAATGTTTAATAATAGATGCTTCAGGTAAAATTAGAGAAATGGAATTAGTAACTAATTTTATTGAAAAATTTTTATGTGATGATTTAGAACTTAATTTACCAGATGGATCTTTTAGATTTACCTTAGAAGATTTAACTCATGCTTTTGATTTTGCTTTAATAGCTGAAGGTATATTAAAAAGTGATAAAATATATGATGAATGCAATATTTTAAAAGTAAGATTACATTCTTTAGTAAGTAGTGGACATAGTGAATATTTCAATTATCCTGAATATGTTACAAAGGAACAATATATTAAAAAATTATTAACAGCAGATAATGGTAAAAAAGCTCAAATAATTAATTTCAATATAAATTATATTGATGATAGATTAGCTAAAACAATAACAAAAATATATTCTAAAATGTTATTTGATTATGCAAAAGAATTAGAAAAAAGAGCTTCTTTTCCAATTCATATTGTGTTAGAAGAAGCCCATCGATATGTTCAAAATGATAATGATGTTAATTTATTAGGTTATAATATATTTGAGAGAATTACAAAAGAAGGAAGAAAGTATGGTGTTATGTTAGGACTTATTTCACAAAGACCATCAGAGTTATCAGAAACATCCTTGTCGCAATGTAGTAATTTCTTGATATTTAAAATGTTACATCCAAAAGATGTTGAATATATAAGAGAAATGGTGCCTAATATTACTAATGCAGTTGTTAAGAAACTAAGAATCTTACAACCAGGAACTTGTGTTGCTTTTGGTAATGCCTTTAAGGTTCCAGTTATTGTTAAATTTAGAATGCCCGATCCTTCACCTTCATCTAGTAGTTGTGAAGTTTCAAAGATATGGTTTGTTGATAAAAAATAAAATATATAGATTATTCTATATATTTTTTCCTTGATAACTATTTCTTTTTTTAAGCTCTTTATCTATATCATTTAAAACACAAAACTTTTTTAATAACCAAGTAGGTTCTATTAAATCTTCTTTTTTAGGATCACCTGTTATTCTATTTATAACAATATTAGGATTTAGATATTCTAATTGATCGCATACAATATCTATATATTCTTCTTTTGTTAATAAATGAAAAGGATTTTCTTTATAATATAATTCCATATTAGAATTTTTTAAAACACTTAACATATGTATTTTAATACCAGTAATATTTAAATTATTTAAATATTTTACAGTTTCAACCATCATTTGTTTAGTTTCATATGGTAAACCATTTATGATATGAACAACAACATTGATGTTTTTTTCTTGTAATTTTCTAACACAATCTTCAAATTGTTTTAAAGTATGACATCTATTTATTAGTTTACTAGTATCTTCATGAATAGTTTGTAAGCCAAGTTCAATAGTTAGATAAGTTCTTTTACTTAAATCTTCTAAATAGTCTAAACATTCATTAGATATTGAATCTGGTCTTGTTGCGATAGATAAACCAACAACATTGTCTAGTTTTAAAATTGTTTCATATTTTTCTTTTAAAATATTAAGTGGAGCATAAGTATTAGTTCTAGCTTGAAAATAACCAATATATTTACTATTAGGCCATTTCTTACTTATAATATCTTTTACATTATTAAATTGAGTTATTAAATCATCATTTATGTTTCCTGCAAATTCTCCAGATCCTAATTTAGAACAATATAAACAACCTTTATCACTTAATTTTCCATCTATATTAGGACAACTAAAATTACCATTTAAGCTAACTTTAAATACTTTTGAATTAAATTTTTGTTTATAAAAGTTATCTAAAGTATTATATCTTTTATTTGTATTTTGAAACATAATAATCACCAATTCATATTATACATGAAAAAACTGTGAAAAAATCAAAAAAAACATTTAAAAACATTAAATATTTGATATAATTAAAATGGAGATGAATAAAATGAAGAAGAAACCTTTATTAAAAGCAATTGTTATATCTTTTTTAATTATGATTTTATTATCATGGATTATAGTAGGAGGATCATATAGTGGTTCTACATATAGTAAATTTGGATTAAATCCAGTAGGTATATTTGATATATTTAAAATGCCTTTAGTTTGTTTTACAACTTTTATACAATATGGATTATTAGTATTAAGTATAGGAATATTTTATAGTATCTTAAATAAAACAGGAGTTTATTCTAAGTTAATTGATAAAATAGTAAATAAATTTAAAAATAAACAAAAATTATTCCTTATTTTAACAATTGTAGTTTTATGTTTAATATCTAGTATTACAGGATTAACATTACCACTTTTTATATTAGTACCATTTTTATTTAATGTTTTAATATTATTAGGATATAATAAAATTACTTCTTTTGCAGGAACTATTGGATCTATATTAGTTGGAAATATTTGTTCTTTATATGGTTCTAGTATTACTATGATAAATAATTCATTATTTGGATTGGATGTTAATAAAGAAATATTTGTTAAAATAATATTCTTAATAATGATTGTATTTTTATTTGTTGATTTAGTTGTATTAAAGAAAAGAAAAGATAAAAAAGAAAAAGAAAATATAGAATTATTGTTTTATG
>CAYNYX010000002.1:18594-23473 GCA_964401535.1 uncultured Muribaculaceae bacterium
AGAAAAAAGTATTACCATTAGTAATATTGGGAATTATAACTATAATTATTACTATACTTGGAATGTATAATATTGATAAAGTTTTTGGAATAACATTATTTACGGATATATATAATAATTTAATGAGTTTTGAAATAAATGGATTTCATTTATTTGAAAAATTATTTGGTGGATTAGTAGTATTTGGTTCTTGGACTAGTTATGAATTATCTACATTTATCATAATTATGAGTTTAATTATTTCATGGGTTTATAGTTTAAAAATAAAAACTATTATTGAAGGATTTAAAGAAGGAATTTGCAAATTTTATAAGATAGCTTTATATGCAATACTTGCTAATATAGTATTTACAATAATTTTAAATACTGGATATACTGTTATGGCTACAATCAATAATCTAATATTAGGTGGAACAACTGGATTTAGTATTATTAAAACTTCTTTAGCAACTTTATCAGGTAGTTTATTCTATAATGATTATAGTTGGTTAATGAATAGTGGAATAGGTAATGTTTTGAAATTATCTGATGTATCAAGTTATTCAATTATTGCTTTAATATTAAATGGTATATTTAGTTTAGTTATGTTAATTATTCCAACTAGTGTTTTATTAGTAACAGGTCTTAAATTTTCAGATATTGATTACAAAAATTGGATAAAATATATTTGGAAATATTTATTAATAGTATTAGGATTATTATTAATAATAGCTATTATTCTATTTAAGTTTTTATAAAATGTAAAGTTATTTACATTTTTTTTATTGTAAAATTGTTTATTTAGATGTATATTATATATAAGGTAGTGGTTGTGTGAAAAAAATAATTATTGGGTTAGTAGTACTTATTATTAGTTCGGGGTTCATTTTATATGAAAAATATAATCAAAATAATATTGAAAGAGAAGTAAATATTATTGCGGGTAATATATCTAAAGAAAGAATTAAAATAAATGCATTTAAAGAAGAAGAAATTATTATTACAGAAAATATTAATAAAGAACAAGACAATATAAAAGTAAAGGAATATAATATATGGAAAAATCAAAATCAGTTATTAGAAGACTTACTGAAATAGATTATAAAAGTATTGTCATTTTCTGTATTTGTATAACTGTATCTTTATTAAATATAATAATTTACTTTGAAGTTAAAAATATAAATAATAATTCAAAATTAGAAGAAAAAATATTCACTAATACCTTAAATAATTTAAAGAATGATAGTAGTATCTATAATGAAAAAATAGTATCATTAAATAATGAATTAAATATTATTAATAATATAGATATAAGTATAAAAGAAATGAAAACTAAGTATTTTGTTAATGCTAAAGAAGTAGAAAATAGAGTGTTAGATGGTAGAATAAATAAAAGAATTGCTTATTTAACATTTGATGATGGACCTTATTCATCTAATAACATGACTATGTCTTATCTAGATGTTTTAGAATCAAAGAATGTTTTAGCAACTTTCTTTGTATTAGGTAAGAAAGGTTCTGATACTGCTCCTATATATGAAAGGCAATATCATAGTGGTCATACTTTAGCAAATCATACATATGGACATGGTTTAAAAAGAGGTCTTTATAGTTCAGTTAATTCATTTATAAATGATGTTAAGAAATTAGAAAACTTTTTGTCTAATATGTTCGATGGATATAAAACAAATATAGTGAGATTTCCAGGTGGTTCAGCTCAATCCGGAAGATTGAAAAATGGTATTATTAAAGAGTTAAATAAAATGAATTATGGATGGGTAAATTGGGATTTAGAAACTGGTGATGGTAATGGTAAAGATAAAAATAATGTAACCACATCAGTAAATAATGTAATTAATAATTTAGGAGATAAAAAAGTTGTTGTAATATTAATGCATGATTATAGTAGAACAACTATTAAATCTTTACCTTTAATTATAGATAAATTGAGAGAAAAAGATTATATATTTTTACCATTATTTTATGAAAGTGTTAAAGTAAGTAAATAATTTAAATAAAAATATTGAAAAAATAGTAATTGTATGTTAAAATTTATTTATATTTAAGAACTGAGAAGAAGAAGAGTAAATAAATAATTCTTTATAGAAAACTTATGGGTGATGGAAATAAGTAAGAAAAATTTATTGAAGAAACTTTGGAGTTTAATCGCTTGTAGCGTTAGAACATTAAGATATTAGAAATAATATAAATTAAGGTGGTACCGCGAAGAATTCGTCCTTATGGATTGGATTCTTTTTGTTTTGAAAGGAATGATATTATGACAAATAAAGAATACGCTGATATATTAATACCTGGTATTGATAAGACAATAGAAGATTATGAAAAAATATACAAAGAAAGAGATTTGGATAGTAATGCGATAGTAACTCGTTATGCACCAAGCCCTACTGGATTTGTACATATGGGAGCTTTATTCGCATCATTTATTGAAAGAATGATGGCAAAACAATCTAATGGAGTATTTTATTTAAGAATTGAAGATACTGATCAAAAAAGAAGTATTGAAAATGGTGTTCAAAGTATTATTAGAGATTTAAAAAATTTCAATGTTTATTTTGATGAAGGAATGATATCTGATACTGAAGATAAAGGTGAATATAGTCCTTATATTCAAAGTAAAAGAGAAAATATTTATAAAAGTTTTGCTTCATATTTAATAGAAAATGATATGGCTTATCCTTGTTTTTGTACTGAAGAAGATTTAGAAAATGTAAGAAAAAAACAAGAAGATATAAAAGATAGAATAGGTTATTATGGAAAATATGCGAAATGTAGGGATTTAACTAAAGAAGAAGCTTTAGAAAAAATAAAGAATGGTGAAAAATATATAATAAGATTAAAATCACCTGGTAATTTTGATAATAAGTTTGTATTTGAAGATTCAATAAAGGGTAAAATGGAATTACCAGAGAATGATTTAGATATCGTTATTATTAAAGGTGATGGTTTACCTACATATCATTTTGCTCATTTAGTTGATGATCATTTAATGAGAACAACTCATGTTATTAGAGGTGACGAATGGTTATCTTCTGTTCCTATTCATGTTCAATTATTTAAAATGTTTAATTTTAAAATACCTAAGTATGCTCATATCGCACCACTTCAAAAAGAAGAAAATGGAAATAGAAGAAAATTATCTAAAAGAAAAGATCCTGAAGCTGCTGTTAGTTATTATCATGAACAAGGTATACCTGTTTATGCTGTACTTCTTTATTTAGCAACTATTACTAATTCTAATTTTGAAGCTTGGTTTGAAAATAACAAAGATAAATCTTTTGAAGAATTTAAATTTGATTTTAAAAAAATGAGTTCAAGTGGTGCTTTCTTTGATTTAGATAAATTAATGAATATATCTAAAAACTATATAAGTAGACTAAATAAAGATGAAGTATATGATATGGCTATTAATTGGGCTAATGAATTTGATAAAGAGTTATATGATATATTAATTAAATATGATAGTTATTCTAAAGAAGTATTTAATATTGAAAGAGAGCAAAAGAAACCTAGAAAAGATATAGGTGCTATGAATGAAGTTAAAGATAATATTTGGTATATGTATGATGAATTATTTGATAAATATAAAAAAGAATATGAATATCAAGTAGTTAATGATAAAGATGAAATAAAAGAAATATGTAATTTATATATAAATAATTATTATAATGAATTAGATGATAAAGAAACATGGTTTAATAAAATCAAGGATTTAGCATCTACTTTAGGATATGCTTCTGAAGTGAAAGATTATAAAGAAAACCCAGATAAATATAAAGGTCATGTTGGAGATATCGCAACAGTGTTAAGAGTTTCATTAACAACAAAATGTAATACACCAGATTTATATGAAATAATGAGATTATTAGGTAAAAATAAGATTAAAGAAAGATTTGATATGATATAGTTTACACATTATTTACATGAAAAACACAAAAATATTGAAAACTACTAGTAATTATGATAACATTATGTTAGCAAAAAATAACATAGTGTTTTTTTATAAGGAGATGTGAACTTATGAGAAGAAAAAGAAACATGAGAAAAGGGTTTACTTTAATAGAGTTATTAGCAGTAATTGTTGTTTTAGCAATCGTATCACTTATTACAATACCAACTATCGTAAATTTGATAAATACATCAAAAAAAGGAGCAGCAGTTGATTCAGCTTATGGATTAGATAAAGCAGCGACTTTATATCATGTATCAAATATGGCTAAGATGGAAGAAGATGCTATATTTAATTGTACGGGTTCTGAGTGTGTATTAACTAGTGATAACAATGTCAAATTAGAAATAGAAGGAACTATACCATCTAAAGGTGTGGTATATGTAAGAAAAAATGGTAAAGTAGAAACATAGGATTAGTAATAAATGGTTATAATTGTGTTAAAACAGAGGGTAAATTTAATTGTGATACCGATAAAACTTTATTAAAAGATTTAGACTTTTACAAAGATAGTAATTTAAATGGTGCTGATCCAGAGATTTATACAGGATTAATACCAGTAACAATAGAAAATAATGGAACAGTGAAAATAGCTGATCAAACTAAGGCGTGGTATTCTTATAATGATAAGAGATGGGCTAATGCTGTAACAGTTAATGACGAATCATATCGTAATGCTGGACCTGGAACAATTATTCCAGAAAGTGCAATTAGTATATATTATGTATGGATACCAAGATATAGATATTTATTATTTAATGCAAATAATGGATCTATACCTGCTCAAAGAATAAATTTAATATTTGAAAGCAAAGATACAGCAAAATCTAATGGAACAGTAAATGGGGAATTCTTAACTCATCCCGCTTTTACATTTGGAGATGTAGAACTAAATGGAATATGGGTGTCAAAATTTGAAGCAACAGGTTC
>CAYNYX010000003.1:0-15990 GCA_964401535.1 uncultured Muribaculaceae bacterium
GATCATTCGCCAAATTATACTAGTGTTAAAACATATTTTGAACAAGTAGCAATTCAATATAAATATGAATTATTGAAAATAAGCAAAAAGACTACAGATGAAAAAATTAAACATTTAGAAGATAAAAGCAATAATATCATATTGAGCAAAATAATGGAAAAACATGGTGTTAAACTTACTTCTAAAGATTTTGCTGATGCGTGTAAAAATAATGCCGGTATTTATGTAATGATTGAACCAATTTTAAATGTAATGATTGGTAATGAATATGCATGGAATGGTAATACACCTATTTCTCAACCGACTTTAAAAACAATGGCTGGAGAAAAAAACACTTTGTTTTCTAATCTTGGTACTTGTGGTACAGCCCCTTATTTGGAGTGTACTGGTCTTACTAAACAGAGATTAAAAGAATTCGTTGCTACTGGCGGGGGATTGGATTTCTTTGTCAATACATATATGAATGAATATATGGATACACGAGAAAAAAATGTTTATGGAAAATATAAAGAATATTTTCAAGCATTAATAAATAGAATGGGAGACAATGCAACATCGGTAGCATTATCTCAGCAATATGATAGTAATAAACCTGAATTTCAAGCTATAGGCTTACTAATTTCACTACAAAATCATATTCAAAAAGCTATAAAAGCATTGGAAAATAGAAAATATTTTACTGGTACGATTACTGAAATAGCTCATTACACAAGAAATATTACATCTAAATATGTACAATTTAAAACAGTAAATATTGAAAACAAATATATGTATATGTCAAAGAATTTGGGAAATTTTAGATTTACTAAAGGAAGTAATGGAGCTGTTGCTTGGGAAACCTTATATAATACAAATGTAGGTAATGGTCTTAATGCAATTCAAATTAATTTAGGTGATGGTGCTTGTTCACCATGCGAGCCAGTTTATAATGAACTTAATAAAACTGTTGTAGGTGTAAAATTGAATGGGGAATTGATAAAAGAAAAAAACAATAAATGTTGTAACTACTTTGATGAGACAGATGGACAATCTATAGTAAATTATGCAACTTCAGTATTCAAAAATGAAAATGAATTTAATAGTGCTATAAAATCAAGTGGTTGGTATAAGGATTATTGCACAGAAACAGTAACTCCACCACCAACATATTGTAGTATAAGTGATATAACGACAATTAATAAAACATGTTGTTTTGATGAAAGTAAATATGGACCTAATGATCAAAAATCTATAAAAAACGCTAACGGATTGAAAAATTGGCTTCGTAATAATGATAAAAGCAAATATGAAATATGTTATCCACCTACTAATTATTGCACATATGATGTTGAAACGTTATGTCCAAATTGCAATGGTGCTAACACTGGTGAAATATATGATATTGTTAATGATGAAAAATCAACTGAGCTTAATTTAAGTTCTAAAGTAGCGAATTGTATTTTTAATAGAGGTGAATATAGAAACTATAGTATATTAAATACGTCATCAAATAGATATTGTAGTACATATTGTACTGAAGATGTTGAATATGATTTTCCTAATGGTAGTTTTTCAGTAGAAGCAGGAAGATATATAACAGTAGGTGGAACAGGTAATTTTTCACCAATAACGTTAAAATATACAAGAACATGTAGAGCACAAAGCGTAAACGAAAGAGGATTTAAAAGTGACATTACATCAGTTGATTATAGTGTAAATGCTTATTGGGAAATGTATATGAATTATCACACTATTAATACTGCACAAATTGATACAACTTCAAGTGAACGAAAAATCGCTTATGTACCTGCATGCATTGTTGGGATGACAACGTGCCCATCAGTTACTGTAGATTATCCTACAATAACATATAACAGACGTTCTAATAGAATAGGTAAATACTATTCATATCAACAATCTTGCACAGAATCAGCTTGGCCACAATGTATGGGATTTCCAGGTGGCGTTGTATGTTGGATTGAAAGTAATTATGGTACTTGCATGGATAATTTAACATACTATGAAGAAGAAAGCTCTGCTTATACAAATTATTCATCACAAATAGGACTTAGACAAAATTATATAAATCAAATTCAAAACTGTTATAATTGGTATAATACTAGTAATCTTGGTGTAGAAAATTTCAATCCAAGTTTATCTGTTAATTACACAAATAGTCTGTATAGTTATAATGGATATTTAAAGGCTTCTTCTACAAATTATTATAGAGGAAATAATATTAGTAGTGTAACAAGTGAACCAATTTCAGCATATGTTTGTACGGAAAACGGATGTGTGAAAAATCTAAATTATAGTAGTTATGCTAAAACTTCTCATAATAATTATGATCCGGGTTACAGTTCTTCATATATTGAGGCGTCTGTTACAAAAGAAATGAACTATGAACTAAACAATAACGATCCAAACTTATATAAGTATATAGATAGATCAAATGCTGTAAGTATGAAAACTAATAGCAGTTATGGGAAAACAACATTAACATATGCATTCCCACATTTACCAATTGCGTATAATTCTGAAAATAATACAGCAACCGCAGATATAGAAATAACAGTTAATACATTTGGTAATGCACATAAATTCAACAAATATTTATATACAGAACCTGATTGCAAAGAATATAGCTGTCAGTATAGTGTATATAGAAAATTGATAAAAAAAGATGGGTCTTTGAATGTTGTTTATAGACCAATATCTTTAAAAGATCCTTTTCCAGATGAAGATGGTTTAGGAAGAACAACTGGTTCAAATTGGTGCTCAGGAAGTGATTGTTCTAATACAAATGCATTAGTTAAATCAATTATATTAAGAAATAGAGATGTGGATGCTGATCGAATTTATTTTGATAAAGATCCATTGT
Source organism: uncultured Muribaculaceae bacterium (assembly GCA_964401535.1). Lineage (GTDB taxonomy): Bacteria > Bacillota_I > Bacilli_A > RF39 > UBA660 > CAYNYX01. Next base: position 2,861 of record CAYNYX010000003.1, read on the forward strand.
ATACAATAGTATTAAAACCTTCTGATATTTTGGTAATAAGAAACTATAACCAAAATAATGAATATAGTGATTATAATTTTAATTGTTTAAGCAATGGTAAATGTTATAGTACATTCCTAGTTGGTGATAAAACAGGACAAGGGAAAGTAGGCTTTAATGCATTAAGTAGAGGAATTTTAAAACAAAATCAAAGCTGTGCTATAAGTTCAGTTGGTCATACAAATAGATGTGGTAAGGGGGATGAATACTAATGAAAGAGTCTTTCTGGGGGGCTATGATTGTTACACTGGGAGTTGCGGCTATTATATTAGTATTCTTCTTTCAATCAGTGACTAATACGAATGAACACAACTACAATTTATTAAAGGAAACAACGGAAGCGGCTATGGTTGATGCGATAGACCTAGCTTATTACCGACAAACTGGTATAGTTAAAATAGATGAGCAAAAATTTGTGGAAAATTTCACAAGAAGATTTGCTCAAAATGCTACTTTAGCTAACACTTATGTCATTAAAATATATGACGTAAATGAAACACCACCAAAGGTAAGCATCCAAGTTTCAACAAGCGAAAAAACAAGTGCTACAGGGGAAATAATGGAATTCGATATTGTAAATAAACTGGATGCAATATTAGAAGTTCCAAATTAGAGAAAGGGTGATATTATGAATAATTTTATTATTTCATTAAAAAGATTTTTTAAGAACAAAAATACAGTTACTGTATTAGGAGTAATAGTAATCATAGGATTATTATACTTTGGATACAATATGACAATTAATAATGCTACAAATCCAGTTAGAATTCCAGTTGCTGCAACAACTATTCAACCAAGAACAGAAATTACGCCTACAATGGTAAAAACAATAGATGTACCTAATATTGCTGTAACAAGCAATGTAATTATGTCTACAAGTTCTATTATAGGAAGATATACAAATGTAAACTCTGTTATACCAGAGGGAAGTATGTTCTTTAGACAAATGATAGTAAGTAAAGCTGAACTTCCAGATTCTGCATTTACTGAAGTAAAAGAAGGCGAAATTCCATATCAATTTGCAGTTAATATGGAAAGTACATATGGAAATTCTATTTATCCAGGAAATAAAATAGATATCTATATGAAAGCTGAAAATGAATATGGACAAGTAATGATTGGTAAATTATTAGAAAATGTAGAAGTTTTAGCTGTTAAAGATTCATCAGGAAAGCATGTTTTCGAAGATTCTTCAGAAGCAAGAACTCCAGCATATCTATTATTTGGTGCATCAGAAGATATACACATTATATTAAGAAAAAGTGAGTATATGTCTAGTGATTATGGTGTTGAGTTAATACCAGTTCCACATGGAGGGGTTATACCATCTACTGGAGACACTTTTGTAGCAACTAAATATCTAGTTGATTATATAAATGCCAATACTGTAACGTTAGAACCAGATAAACAAGAAATACCAGTTGAAGAACCAACAAATCCTACTGATGAAAATCCAATTGTAGGTGAATAATATGCATGATAACATGTTTTCACAAGTTGATTTTGGTGAGTTACAACAGTATTTAGATAATGATGATATTACAGATATTTCTTATAGTAATAATGGACAATTATGGTTAAAAACATTATCAAAGGGTTTATATAGAGTAGATAATACTACTGTAAATAATGCTTTTATGGAGAAATTAGCGTTTCAATGTTCTAACACAATGGGTAAATCATTTAATATGGCTCATCCATTTCTTGATGCTGAAAGTGCTGAACTTCGTCTTAACTTTGTCCATGATTCTATAGCTAGAAATGGTATTGCAGTAGTTATGAGAAAAACTCCTGCTAAAATAAGATTAGAAAAAGAAAAGATAATCGATGATAAATACATTACCTTAGATATCCATGACTTTTTAATTAAATGTGTTTTAGGACATTGCAATATAATAGTTTGTGGAGAAACAGGTAGTGGTAAAACTGAGTTTGTTAAATATTTAGCAGCTCATACAAAAGAAGATGAAAAATTAATAACAATTGAAGATACATTAGAACTTCATTTGGATAGAATATTTCCACATAGAGATATAGTTGCTATGAAAACAAATAATATAGCATCATATAGTGATGTTTTGGTTACTTGTATGCGACAAAATCCAAAATGGATTTTACTATCCGAAGTAAGAAGCGCAGAAGCAGTTATGGCAGTTAGAAACTCCATATCTTCAGGGCACTTTATCTTATCAACAATTCATGCTGATAAAGCAGAATCTATACCTAACCGTATGTATAGTTTATTGGAAACAAATCAAGAAATTGATCAATTCTTAAAATCTATATATAGATATATACAATTAGGTATATGTGTTAAAGGTTACCAAGATAAAGCAACCAAAAGATTTGTGAGAGAAATAGCTGAAGTTACTGAATTTTATGTGACTAAAGATAATGAAGCTAAATTTAATGTAATTTATAGAAAAACAATTGATGGACAAGTATTTAGAAATAAACCAAGTGAATATTTAATTGATTATATAGAAGCACAAGGAATTGATATAGTAGAAAATTTAAGTGCTATGGAAAATCAAAGAAAGATATCTGAAGGTGAAAGTGTTGAATCTGTTCAACCAGATCAACCAATAAATAATATTAATAATGTTTCCGAAAAACCAGAAATATTGTTTGAATAGGAGGTACTATGAAAGGATTAATATTTTTAGGGATTGCTTTTATTGTTATATTTGTAGTGGCATATAGAAGAAATTCCGGGGAAAATGTTTATAAATATATAGTAAGACAAACAGGCTTTCTATATAATAAATTTGCTCCTTATTCATTTAAAGTTGTAAGAGATAAAGTAAAACAATTAGGTCAGGAATATACACCTAAGCAATATACATTACAAATAGCTGTATTTATGATAGGGTCATTTGTTATAACATATCTATATTTTTATAATATTGTTATTTCAATAATTTACTCTTTATTATCTGTTGTTGCTATACCATATCTTACATATTTAAGATGTAAAAGAATATATAGTGAATTTGTATTTGAACAAATTCAAGTATATACAACAAATACTATAATGGAATTTGCAACAACACAATCATTTGTAAAATCACTTGAGGGTGTTTATGAGTCAGGAGTTCTTGAAGACCCAATAAAAGCTGATGTAAAAGCAATGATAGATATGGCATATGAAAATGGTACTATAAATCAATCATTAGATTATATGAATGAAAAATATGATTATTATATAACTAAAAATATGCATCAATTATTCTTACAAATAACAAATGAAGGTGCTAGAAATTCTGCTTCAGCATTAGAAAACATGTCACTTGATATAGATATGTTAGTTGAAGGAGTTTATAGGGATAGAATGGATAGAGCCGCTTTCCATAAGAAATTCTTGCAATTTGGTATTGTACTTTACTTAATGGTTATGTTAGTGCAACTACTATTGGGAGTTGATTCGTATATTAAATTGTTAGGAGAAAATATAATCGTATCGCTTTTATTGCATGCTATTATATTAATAAATACTTACTTCTTACTAAGTGGAGAAAAATACTATAATGAGAATGTGGGGGCCGAATAATGATATTTTTAATAATAGGTGTAATTATAATTATAATTTTGCAAGCTAATAAACAATTAGACGCGAAAAGATTCATTAGTGATGTTGAACCATATTTTAGATTTTTAATGGAAGATGACTATATATTTTTGCTTAATGTAAAATATACATCTGGTGATCTAGATGTAGAAAAATTATATTCAGCAAGGATAAGAAATGGTTTAATTACAATGGCTGCAGTATTATTTATATTTTTTAGCAAATTAAATTTTGTTTATATAATGATAGCAATAATTGCAGGTTTTGTAATGTTTAAACAACCATATTCTAGATTGAAAGGTTATTATAAAGCAAATTTACATCATATCAATTTGATGTTACCATATTACTTAAAAAGTTTAGAGATTTTAGTACAACATTATACTGTTCCTGTAGCTTTAGCTAGATCAGTTGAAACAGCACCAGAAATATTTAGAAAAGGTTTAACTAAATTAGTTGCTAAAGTAGAAGCGGGAGATCAAACAGTTGATCCTTATATGGATTTTGCAAAAGAATATCCTGTTAGAGATTCAATGAGAATGATGAGATTATTATATAGATTAAGTTTAGGTAGCCAAGAAAATAAGCAAGAACAATTGATGTTATTTTCAAAAAATGTTTCCACATTACAAAATAAATCAAGAGAACAAAGATATCAAGAAAGACTTGATAAGATGGAAAATAAAACAATGACGATGCTTATGGCTACTGGTGGTGGTATTTTAGCACTCTTAATGTTTGCTATGATGCAATTAATGAATATATAATGTCTAAAAGTGTATAGTAATATTGATTATTTAGAAAAAATAATGTTATAATAAGAATATGATAAAGAAAGGAATGATATTTGATGAAAGAAGCTGCTGGAGAAGCTAATATGACAGTTATTACAATTGTCTTAATCGCTATTATTGCTGCAGTTGCAACACCATTAATAACTAATTTAATGAAAACATCTAAGGAAAAAACATGTTGTACTGAAGCTGGAGGAACATGGTCGGGTAATACATGTACTGCAGGAAGTAATGCATATTATGATCCTAGTACATATACTGCTTGTAAAGATGCAAAATAAGTAAAATTTAAAGAGGGTGTAATAAATGAAGAAGTCCTTAAGTGGGGTAATGTTATTTAATATTATAATTATATTTTTAATTACTGTGTTTGCCTTACTTTCGGCTACTTTAAGTTATGCCAAAACTTACAAAGTAAATACAAGAATGGTAAGTGCTATAGAAAAATATGAAGGATATAATACCCAAGCATTAGCTGAGATTAATAGATATCTTGGCAATTTGGGGTACATATCTGGTAGAAAAAAAGATTGCGCCGCAATAAAAAAATTAAATGGCAAGGTTGGAACACTTGTTACCAATCCTAAAGCAAGTTATTATTATTGCGTATATAGATTTGATAATTATACGGAATCTTTGCCATCTGAATCAGGTAAATATTATAGTTATGCAGTAGTAACTTATATAAGTATAGACTTACCAATTGTCAATAATTTTAAAATACCAATTACTGCTAAAACAAATCGTATATATGATTTTAATTAAGTGGGTGAAACATGAGAGAATCAATAGGACAAGCTTTTCTATTTAATTTAGTTATTACTATAATTGTGGTAATAATGTTTATATTAGTTGGAGCAATGACTTATTCAAAAACATATAAAATAAAAAACAAAATAGTAGATATAGTTGAAAAATATAAGGGATATAATGGTGAAACTAAAACAGAAATTGAAGCTTATTTAGGGAGTATTGGTTATAAAATGAATCCTAATGCTTCACAAAAATGTGATAGTCGTACTGGAACGTCATTAACTAATACATCTACTCAATATCGTTATTGTGTTTATGAATATTATGCTTCAGGTAGAGGCAAATACTATGGCGTAACTGCCTATATTTATTTTGAATTCCCACTTATTGGAGATTTAATAGAAATACCAGTTTATGGTGAAACAGAAGTTTTTTATGATGAAACATACATAGGAGGATAAGGGATAATATGAATGTAATTATATCGAATCAATATAAAGAAATGCTTGATACATTACCAATTGATATTATAAAAAATAACAATGGTGTATTTGAAGTAGATGATATAGTAAAAGAATTTCAAAATTATTTTTATCAAAGAATGATTTTGGATATTACAGCAATAAAAAATTATCAAGATATTACTAATTTACAAAAACTATCTATCAATTTAGATATGGATAAAGTAATATTAGTACTTGATGATACACCACAAAGTATGACTCCAGATTATTTATCTAAATTAATTTCAATGGGGATATACAATTTTACTAAGAATGTTGAAGGTATAATGTATTTATACAATCATCCAAATTCTTATAGAGATGTTGCTCAATATCATCAATTAAATAGTACAGTAGAACAACCTAGAGTTGGTGGAGCTATTATGAGTCAGCCAACTAAAGAAGTGCAGGTTGAATATGTTCAACAAAGAGTTGGGCCTGTTATTATTGGAATAAAAAATATAACAAAACAATCAGGAGCTAGTACATTAATATATATGATGAAAAAACAATTAGAAAAAAATTATTCAGTTGTTGCTTTAGAAGTTGATAAGTCAGATTTCAATTTATTTAGAGAAAAAAATATGTATAGTGTACAAGGAAACTCTTTAGCAAGTGTTATAAGTAAATATAATGATTCTGATGTTATATTAGTTGATGTTAATAATAATGCTAATGCAGAAAATGCTGTTGGTGAAATGATTTATTTAATAGAACCTTCTATTATTAAATTAAATAGATTAACTATGTTAGATATGAATGTATTTACTAAATATAAAAGTAAAAGAGTTATATTGAATCAAAGTATGTTAACATCTAAGGATGTATTGGATTTTGAATATGAATCTAAGTTAAAAATATTCTTTAATATGCCTCCTTTAGATGAAAGAGAAAAAAACATCCAAATTTTAAATATATTTTTAACAAAATTAGGTTTTGTTAAGCAAAAAACAGAATAAATACTTTATTCTTTTTTTTTATTATGCTATAATGTTAATAGATTTGGGGAATGCTTTATGAAAAACAAGATAAGTTATTTAATAATTATATTTTTAATGATATTTATGGTAGGAATAAACAAAGTAGAAGCTATGGCATCAACGTTATCTCCAGTTTCTACAAAACCTAATAGTGAAGGAATTTGTAGTTATGAAATTTTAAATGGATTTTATACAATTGATTTTTATTTATATGATGCTGAAGTAGTATATTATAAAAGAGGCGGGGAAAAGATTTATATAACAGATAAAAATTTTTATGTCATGGAAGATATGACCAACGCAGGAACATGTAAAACATTATATGCGGATACAGAAAATATAGCTGAGAATAATTTTATTTTATATTTAGATCCATCATTTCCCAACAATGTAAAAGATGTTAAAATTTATTTTTTGAATGATTGTAATAATAAAAATGATATTTTTGATGTACAAACTATTAAAAGCAATCAATTTCCTGCCAATAAATATATAATAAAACCAGAAAAAAAAGGTTATAATTTTGTTGATTGGAAATATGCTGATTCAAATGTACATAGAGGAAATGTATTTAATGTAGTTCATCCTGAAGATACTTATGTGTGTCCGATTTGGAGTGAAAAAGTATTTGATCCAAATGCTATTTATTCATGTGGCAATGGTATGTTAAATAATATACCAGGAAGATTACCAAAAATAACAAGTACAATTGTTAATGTTATAAAAATTGCTATACCTATTGCAATAATTATATTTGGGATGATAGATTTAGCAAAAGGTGTTGTATCTCAAAAAGATGATGAAATTAAAAAAGGCCAAAAAACATTCTTTACAAGACTATTAACTGGTGTTATAGTATTCTTTGCAATATTTATAGTTCAAATTGTAATTAGATTTGTAGCAGAAGATAGTAAGAATGTATTATCTTGTGTAGATTGTTTTATAAATAATGAATGTAACGAATAATAATAGATTTGAGGTTAATTTATGAAAAAGAATTTGAGTTATTTAATAATTATATTTTTAATGATATTTATGGTAGGAATAAACAAAGTAGAAGCTATGGCATCAACGTTATCTCCAGTTTCTACAAAACCTAATAGTGAAGGAATTTGTAGTTATGAAATTTTAAATGGATTTTATACAATTGATTTTTATTTATATGATGCTGAAGTAGTATATTATAAAAGAGGCGGGGAAAAGATTTATATAACAGATAAAAATTTTTATGTCATGGAAGATATGACCAACGCAGGAACATGTAAAACATTATATGCGGATACAGAAAATATAGCTGAGAATAATTTTATTTTATATTTAGATCCATCATTTCCCAACAATGTAAAAGATGTTAAAATTTATTTTTTGAATGATTGTAATAATAAAAATGATATTTTTGATGTACAAACTATTAAAAGCAATCAATTTCCTGCCAATAAATATATAATAAAACCAGAAAAAAAAGGTTATAATTTTGTTGATTGGAAATATGCTGATTCAAATGTACATAGAGGAAATGTATTTAATGTAGTTCATCCTGAAGATACTTATGTGTGTCCGATTTGGAGTGAAAAAGTATTTGATCCAAATGCTATTTATTCATGTGGCAATGGTATGTTAAATAATATACCAGGAAGATTACCAAAAATAACAAGTACAATTGTTAATGTTATAAAAATTGCTATACCTATTGCAATAATTATATTTGGGATGATAGATTTAGCAAAAGGTGTTGTATCTCAAAAAGATGATGAAATTAAAAAAGGCCAAAAAACATTCTTTACAAGACTATTAACTGGTGTTATAGTATTCTTTGCAATATTTATAGTTCAAATTGTAATTAGATTTGTAGCAGAAGATAGTAAGAATGTATTATCTTGTGTAGATTGTTTTATAAATAATGAATGTAACGAATAATAATAGATTTGAGGTTAATTTATGAAAAAGAATTTGAGTTATTTAATAATTACTTTTTTAATAGCATTTGTAGTAGGAATTAATGAAACAAAGGCATTAGTAAAAAAATCTGAATTGGTTGATGGAAATATATCAGATGGAATTTGCGATTATACAATAAGAAAAGAAATTGGCGAAAATAAATTACAATTGAAAATGAATGTCAAAATTTATGTTGATGAAAACACTGTAAAAATCACATATGGTAGTAATAATTTAGAATATGATCAACTTGAGTATACAGAATATTCCGAAAAGTATGTAACATCTATAATAAAAGAAAAAAGAAAATGCATAGATTTTTATTATAGCACTAGAAGTGGAGAACATGAATTGTTTTCAACACAAAAGCAAGCAGTTGATTTTTTTAATGGATATAGATGTTACTATTGTTTGGTTGATGGCTTATCTACTCAAAATTACTATATATGGACGAAACAGAAGACAGAAAAATGTTATGAAAAAAAAGAAGTTATTGATGAAGAAGAATGCAACAAAATAATAGAAGAATATGAAGCTTCCAAAAATCAAAAAGAAGAATCAACAGCAAGTATTGTTTCTTGTGGCAATGGCATGTTAAATAATATACCAGGAAGATTACCAAAAATAACAAATACAATAGTTAATGTTATAAAAATTGCTATACCTATTGCTATAATCATATTTGGAATGATAGATTTGGCAAAAGGTGTTGTATCTCAAAAAGATGACGAAATTAAAAAAGGTCAAAAAACATTCTTTACAAGATTGTTAACTGGTGTTATAGTATTCTTTGTAATATTTATAGTTCAAATTGTAATTAGATTTGTAGCAGAAGATAGTAAAAATGTATTATCTTGTGTAGATTGTTTTATAAACAATAATTGTGACGAATAGGGGGATAATGATGGATTTAATGAAAAAGAAATTATATAGAAATTTATTGATAATAGTAGGTGTATTTGTAATTATATTTATTATTTTATTTGCATATCAAGGATGTACAGGTAGAAATATAAGCCATGAAAAAATAGAAGAAAAAATGATTAGTGGAGCAGAAAAGTATTTTGAAAAAATGGAATTATTACCTAAAGATGAAGCAGGTATTTCAATAGTTTCAGCAACTACTTTAATAGAAAATGATTATATTGATCCATTTAGTAAAATGACAAATGATACAGATTGTGATGGTAATGTTACAGTTCAAAAAAATGGTGAATATTATAATTACATGGTATATTTAAAATGTGGTGAAAGCTATGAAACAAAAACTTTAAATAGTGAGATTACAAGTAATATTGTAACATCTGGAGATGGATTATATAAAGTTGGTAATGAATATGTATTTAAAGGGGAAAAAGTAAATAATTATGTTAACTTTGCTGGAAGAATTTGGAGAATTATTAAAATAACTGAAGATGGTTATTTAAAACTAGTTGATTCAAAAAAAGAAGAAGAGACAATTTCTTGGGATGATCGTTATAATATAGATGAAGATGCTAACATAGGTATAAATAATTACGAAAAAAGCAGAATAAAATCTACAATAGATAAATTATATGACAATAAAGATAAATTCAGCGCAGAAAGTAAGAAAATTATAACTGCACATGACGTATGTATTGGTAAAAGAAATGAAAATAATTTTGCATTTGATACAAAACAGGAATGCAGTGAAGTAATAGAAAACCAATTCTTGAGTTTAATTGATGTAATTGATGCTTCAAGAGCGAGTGTAGATGAAAATTGCAAAAACATCAACAGTCCATCATGCATTAATTATAACTATTTCTCACAATTTTTTGGAAGTAGTTGGACAACTATTTCTGTTACAAATAGCTCATCAAAAGTCTATAAAACATCAGCATCATCTATGTATGCGAATAGATGTGATAAAGAAGGAAATATATATATAAATGTATATATAAATAGTAATACAAAATATAGAAGTGGAAGCGGTGAAGAAAACGATCCATTTACACTTTAGTATTGACAATTATAGAATTAAATAGTATTATTTTAATAGGAGGAATTAATTATGTTAACAAATATTTTATTTGAAAATGCCGAATTATATACTTGTGGTAATGGTGGACTTACATTTGAAGGAATTTTCCCAACGATTGTATCTACAGTTATTACAATAATTAAAATAGCAGTACCTATTTTATTAATTATTTTAGGTATGTTGGATTTAGGAAAGGCAATAACAGCACAAAAAGATGATGAAATTAAAAAAGGGCAACAAACATTTATTAAACGTTTGATTGCTGCTGCTTTAGTTTTCTTCGTAATATTTATTGTACAAATAGTTGTTAGATTTGTGGATAAAGGTGATAATTCTAATATATCAACATGTATCAACTGTTTTATTAACGGTAATGGTGGCGAAACATATAATAAAGCTGATGCTGCTAATGGTGGCGGATGCTGGAAGGCTAAAAAATAAATGATATTAAATATCAATTTTTTTTTATAAATAATTCATTTTCTTGTTTATTAAAATTATTATATATGTTATAATGTATATGTAAAAAAATAATAATTTATTTATATAAATATTTAAAGAGGTGACATAATGGATTTTGCATTAAATGTGATACAAACTATATTTATATTTCTTGATCAAATGGTATATGGTGCCGCTAAACTTACATATGGTCTATTAATTGATATAGCTAATGGTACAGTTTTTAGTCAAGAAGTAATACAACAATTTGGAGAAAGAATATATGCCTTATTAGGTATTTTTATGCTATTTAAAGTCACATTTTCGATGATAAATTACATAGTTAATCCTGATGATTTTTCTGATAAACAAAAAGGTACAAGTAAGTTAATTGTTAATATATTAACAACACTAGTTCTAATTGTTTTGACACCAAGAATATTCCAGGAAGCTTTGGATTTACAAAGACTTATAATTAGTGAAGATGTATTAGGTCGTGTTGTATTGGGCGATACTGGCGGTGTGGATAAAACAGCAAATAAAGATGCTGATGGTGATTCTCTTGCCATGAGATTATTTGGTTCATTTTTCTATTTTGAAGATGTCAGTCAGTTAAGTGGAAAAAATGTTGTTACGGCAATAAGCACAGACAATAATTATATAATATATGATTCATATGATAGTGCATTCAGTAGTAAAGGCGGAAATTATACAGCTTTGAAAGCAATATGGGATGATGTTAATATTACCTATTGGGCAATTTTATCAACTGCTGCTGGTGTTATATTATTCTTAGTGTTGATTCAATTTTGTTTTGATGTTGCTATTCGTACAGTTAAATTGGGATTTTTACAAATTATATCACCAATTCCTATTATATCAAGAATAGATCCTAAGAGTTCAAAAGATGGACCTTTTGGAAAATGGGTTAAACAATGTACTAAAACGTACTTAGATTTATTTGTTCGTTTGATTGCTCTTTATTTTGCAATATATGCAATTAGTGTATTTAAATTATCTGATATAAGTTCAAGTGGAAATGTTCTTGCTGGTGCTATGATAATTTTAGGTATATTGCTATTTGCTAAACAATTGCCAAAATTATTAGAAGATTTACTTGGTATCAAATTGGATGGTGGATTTACTTTGAATCCAGCACGAAGACTTAATGATGTTCCTGGTTTAGGTGCAGTTGGAGGTGCATTTGGCGGTGCAGTTGCAAATGCTAAAACGCGATATAATGCAACAGAAGGACAACCAGGTGGAAGAAGGGTTTTGAGTTCTATAGGAGGAGCTATAACTGGCGCTGCGGGCGGTGGACTTCGCGGTGTTACAAGAAATCGATGTTTATTTGATGCACGTAGAGATGAGGTAGCACGTGGACAAAGAAATACTGATGCAATAGATGCCGGTTCTACTATGGGGGGAAGACTTAGAGAAAATTTGGCTAGTAGAATCGGTATAGGAAGTGAAATTGAAAGTATTGAACGTCAAGAAAAGACTCGCGATTTAGAAATTAAGAGAATTGATGATGAAATGTTACCATTTAAACAAACAATTGCTAGTAGACAAAGTGTTATTGATAATATAAAAAAGCAAGAAGATAGAGCTAAGGAAAAAATAGCAAATGGTGAAGCCGGTGCACTAAGTCAAGAATATTTACGAAGAAAAGGTGTTATTGATAATATGAAAGCTCAAATGGAGGAAGCTATTAGAAACGGGAATACTAGTGTAGCAGATTCTCTAAATACTAATATTGCTAATCAAACGATAGCAGATGGGGAATGGTATAATACTACTGCAACATATCAATATATTGATGATGTTAGAACAGGAATCGTTGATGATAAGGCGTTGAATAGTATGATTGATTCGTACGATACATTGACCAATACAAATGGTTTTGCTGTTGAGACAAATGCTGCTTCGAGACATACGCAACAAGGCAGCTTTGCTGGTGCTAATACTAGAGACACAAATGATAATATTACTGCACATGAGAAAAGAAAAGCGGATTTGCAAGAAGAAAAAGCAAATTTGCAAGAAAGAAAAAGAGCTGCTGAAGCTAATAGAAGAGTTGTTACAGAAAATCGTAACACAGGTGCAAAT
>CAYNYX010000003.1:16000-20144 GCA_964401535.1 uncultured Muribaculaceae bacterium
TGGTGGCCGTGGCGGACATTAAAATAATAAAAAGGGTGTGATACTATGAATGGAAATTATTTAATACCTGCAAATTCAAAGAAATCTTTGCTAATCTTTGGTTTGTTTAACAAATTCGATTTAATTTTATTTGGTAGCGGAATAAGTATAACTTTAATATTGTTACTTATTCTACCAGTTGATCAGTTATTGTCTGCAGTTATAGCACTTTCTCCTGCACTTATAACTGGATTTCTAGTGCTACCAATACCAAATTATCATAATATGTTAACAATAATAAAAGAAGCTTGGAATTTCTTTACAGGTAGAAGAAATTTTATATGGAAAGGTTGGTGTTTTGAACATGGCGAAGAAGACAAAAAGTAAATATACAGTTGATGATATACCAGTTAAAAATATTGTTAATGGTGTAATAGAACTTGATAATGGAGAAAAAGTTACAGGTGTTAAAATAATGCCTAAAAACATATTTATTTTAGATGCTGATATGCAAAATGCAACAATTGAAAATTTGAAAAATGTTTATAACATTATAGATTATGAATTTTGGATAATGGCTGCTGATAGACCAGTTGATATTAATGCTTATTTATCACAATTACAATTACTATATAATTCATTAACAAGTCCAATTAAGAGAAAATTGGTTATGGATGATATTGAAAAAGCTAATTTATTTATGAATAATAATGTGGTTGATACCGAATATTATTTATTATTCAAAACAAGAGATAATGATTTAATTATGAAAAGAATAAGAACTTTAATTAATGCATTTGCTGCAGCTGGATTAAGTACTAGTCAAACAAGTAATGATGATTTAAGAATGATTTTAGACAATTTTTTAAATGGTGGTATGACTACTACCTTTGGAACGGTGGTGGCTTAAATGGATATTAAAACACAAATAGCTCCAAAGGGATTACAATATAGAGCTGCAGATTTTATTATAAGTGATAAATATGCAACAATACTATCTGTAATATCATATCCTAAATTTATATTACCAGGATATTTGTCATCACTTACAAGTATGGCAGGAATTAAAGTTGTAATAAAACATATACCACTTCCTTTTAGTTCTATCCAAAGAATGTTAAACAAAGAAATTGCTGATTTGAAACAAAGATATCAGACAGAAAATGATAGAACAATTCAAGAAAGAATAAGACAAGATTATGAATCATTAGAATATTTTATTCAAATGTTAGCGTCTAGTCAATCAAAAATATATGATTTTCAAATGCATGTTATGATTACTGCTGATAGTGAAGATGAACTATTATCTAAAAAGTTACAAGTTAAAAATTATTTAGAAGCAATGGAATTAAGAGCGATTCCACTTAGATTTGAACAAGAGAAAGTATTGAAGTCAATTTTACCTATCTATCAAAAACAAGATATAGAAGATAGAATTGGTACACCAATACCTAGTCCAACTATTGCAGCTATGTATCCTTTTATCTTTGATAGTATAAAAGATCCAGGATTATCTACATTGCTTGGAACAGATTTTTCTGGTGGTGTAATTCTATTTAATCAATTTTTGTATCAAATAAAAAAAGAACATAATAGAAATAATGCCAATATGATTATTTTGGGTACTTCTGGTAGTGGTAAAAGTACAACTGCTAAATTGATGTTAAGAACTCATATTAGAAATAATAATCAAATTGTAGCTATTGATCCTGAAGGGGAATTACAAGATATGGCAGCAATGTATAAAGGTGATTTCATTGATTTAGGTAAGGGTGGAAAATTTGGTATGATTAATCCACTAGAAGTTGTTATGGATGCTGATGAAGAAGAAATAAAAAGTGGGTTGGGAAATGCTGTATTGACAAGAACAATTCAATCTATTAAGGCTTTTATGAAATATTATGATCCTACAATAGAAGAAGATGTTGCTAATATGTTTAGTGATGTAGCTCAAGAAACATATAAAAGATTTGGAATAGATTTCAATTCTGATTTCTCAAAATTGTCATCAAAAGATTATCCAACATTTTCAGACGTATATGCTACTTTAAAAGGTAGAGTTATGTCTATGCCTGAAAAAACACATGAAAGAGATATATTAGAAAAATTAGAAATAAAAATAAGACCATTAATAAGAGAATTGAAATATTATTTTGATGGTCATACTACTATAGCACCTAAAAGTGAATTCATCGTATTCAATATAAAAGAATTAATGAATTCGGATGCTAATATTAGAAATGCATTATTCTTTAACATATTAAAGTATGCTTGGGGATTAACTTTAAATCCTACTGTTAATACATTATTAATGGTTGATGAAGCTCATGTATTATTAAGTGATAAAAATACTCAAGGAGCAGATTTCTTAGCAAATGTACAAAGAAGAGCAAGAAAGTATAATACAGGAACTATTATAATTACACAACAACCAACTGATTTTGCTGCTCCTGCTATTATTATGCAAGGTAAAGCAATCTTTGATAATGCTTCATATTATGTAGTTATGGGACTTAAGAAACAAGCTGTTGAAGATTTGGCAAAATTAATAGATTTAAATGATAACGAAAAAGAAAGTATCAAAAGTTACAATCAAGGGGAAGCATTGTTTGTGTGTGGTAGTAGAAGAATGAGAATTAATATAATTGCCACAGAACGTGAATTAGATTCATTCGGAAGTGGTGGCGGACTATAAAATAAGTTTGGTGGTGTTATCCCATGAAAGATGAAAATAAATTTATATTTGGTGGTGATGATGCTACCGAAGAATTAGAAAATAGTATAGAATCATCTGATGATGATTCTATTTCTAGTGATGAAACAATTTATGACAACAATGATGTGGAATTTATTGATGATGTTGAGCAACCAAAAAATGACTTGCGAAACAAAAAGGATAATATTCAAAATACTCTTAATAATGAAGGTAGCAAAGTTTTACAAAAACTTGGTGTGCCTAAAGGTATAGCAGATAAGGGAATAAAACAAGGAACTTTTGCTGATAAATTACCAGGAAGTAAATTAATTAAAAATAAAGCAATGAATACTTTGGCAAAATCACCAGTTGGTGATATGCTAGGTGGTTCAAAAAAAGAATCTATTGATGAAAACGGAAATAATGATTCTAAAAAATCAATTGCAGATGGATTAACTAGTCAGTTAAAATCCGGATTAGGTAGTAAATTAGGACTACCAAGTGATAATCAAAACGGAAATATAAATCCAGTTAAAATTGCTAATAAAATTAAAAAATATAAAATGATATTACCTATGATTCCTATAGGATTAAAAGTAATTATAGTCTTAGTAATAATAATAGCAATTGTTATGATACCAGCAACTTTTATGCCCGAAATTAAAAATGTTGGACAAAAATTCAAAAATCTTTGGAGTTATTGGAAATTTGAATCAAATGAACAAATAATTGATGGATTTTATGAAGAAGTTGATAAAGTTGTAGGAGAAATAGAACTTATTGGCGTACAAGTTAATAAAGATTTATTGGTATCAGGTTTAACATATGGAGCAGATTTAATAGAAGATTATGCTAATGTATATGATGATAAAGATGGCATGAAAGAATTAGTTAATAAATATGCTAAAATAACTGAATATGTATTCTCTGTTGCCAATCAAATGATTTATATAGACGCATTAATTCATCATGATACATATTTTGAAACTCATACAGTAATTAATGAAGAAGGCGAAGCAGTACAGGTTACTGTAGAATATTGTTATGGGCAAGAAATAAATGAACAAAAAAGAAAAAATTTGGAAAAATATAGTGACAATTATCATACAAAAGAAAATACTACAGGTACTAGTAAAACATGTGCCATAATAACATATTCTGAAGATTTAGAAAAATTTGAAAAATTTTTGAAATATATCTATATTCCAACAGAAACATATGGAATTGATACAAAAGAAGATGCAGATGGTTTTTTTCTTGAAATAGCACGAAGAGAAAAAAGTTTTCTTTTAAAAGAACCATTTAAAGATCCTAATAGAACATATAATAGAGAATATTATAACATTAGGTCAAAAGATATAGGAACATTATATAATGGCTATAAGTCATTAACAGAAGAACAAAAAGAAGAAACTGATAATACAATTAGAACAATATTATCGTTGGCTCAAACAAGTTCTACTATAAGTG
>CAYNYX010000003.1:20190-23450 GCA_964401535.1 uncultured Muribaculaceae bacterium
TACCGGTTGATATTAGTTCTGGAACATCTATTGCAGATAGATTAACAAATAAATTATCATACTATGGTCCGAGAGAATCTATAAATGGAACAAATCCGTTTCATGCGGGTATCGATATAAGTCATATTACATACTCAGATCCTATATATAGTATAGCTGATGGTGTTGTAGTGGAAGCTAATCCTAGAGGATTAGGTAGTTATGGAAATAATATAACAATTGGACATGATATAGATTTAGATGGAAAATATGATTATTATTCTAGATATGCTCATTTAAAAACTCTTAGTGTTTTAACTGGAGATTCAGTTAATAATGGTCAACAAATAGGGATTATGGGAACTACTGGTATAAGCACAGGTATTCATTTACATTTTGAATTAAGAGATGAAAAATTAAGTCCTATGGATCCATTGCCATTTTTAATAAATATAGAAAATAATCAGTCTGAATTAGCAACTTTAGAAACATCACCTTTTACAAAAAAACAAGCTATAGAATATGAAAATGAATTGTTATCAAAAATTGGATCTGTTTTAGGTACAAGAAATGCAGTAGTTAATTCAAGTAAATATTTAGGAGAGAAATTTAAAGGATTACCATATTTCTGTGGTGGATATACGACAAAAAGAATTGATGATATGTGGTATCAAGAAAATACAATAACTGATAAATCATGTTCTAATATTGGTGAAAAAAAGGAATATGGATTAGATGTTAATGGTTTTGTTAGTTGGGTCTTAGGAACGAGTGGTGTTTCTAACAAAAAGAAATATTCTATAGATGAACTTGCCGAATTAGGCACAAAAGTTGAATTAAATGATTCGAGAATAAATGTAGGAGATTTTGTTTGGAAAGAAAATAACATTGGTATTATAATAGAAAAAAATGAAACTAGATTAACAATTGTATATATGAATGTTAGTAAGGGATTATCGATTGAAACAATTAATCGCGCATATAATGGTTTATTTGGTCACGCAATTTTAGTTGAATATTTAAGGAGCTGATTTCGTTGAAAAAAATAAAAAGTTTTATTTTAATAGGTTTAATTATATTAGTTAGTGGATGTACTGCTGATTATAATATAACTATTGATAGTAAAGAAAGAGTTACAGAAAAATTGATTATACATTTTAACAATAATGAAATAACTGATTCTAATATATCAGAACATATCGATAATAGAATTAATTCATATGATACTAATAATTATTCTATTGAAAAAAATATTGGAAAACAAAAATCAAATGTTGCTTTAATTAGAACGTATAATTCTTTAGAAGATTACCGAAATAACTCAGAATTATATAAAGAAGCATTTGAAGATATAGCAATATTATCTAGTTATGATTATAATGGAATGCAAACTATTGGTGAATATAGAAAAGAACGTCTTTTTGGAAACGGAATTGATTTAGAACCATTGTTTAATGATATTTCAATAAATGTTAAATTGTATAACAATTTAGTAGAGAATAATGCAAATAATTGTAATATCAATACTAATGTGTGTACTTGGAAATTAAATAATGAAATAGATAAATTTTATTTGCAATTTAAGTATAATAATTCTAAAAGATATGATATAATTATTAAAGAATATCTCAAGAATAATTGGTTTGGTTTAGTAATTGTAACAATACTAATCATTGGAGCTGTTATTATAACAACTATTATAAAGAAAAGAGATAATCTAAGTAATAAAATATAGAGGTGGAATATGAAATTAAAATTTAGAGCAGAGCCAAAAGATTTTATAATTTTCGGGTTATTTTGCTTATTCGTATTATATGTTGTATGTATAGCTATTACTAATTTATCATCTGTTGCTAATGGAAATGGATTTGCTGGATTAAATCCTTTACCAGCATTTGATATCAAATATTTGATAAAGATAATTTATTGATGACATTACTTGTATTTATAGTAGTTATCGTAATTATATTTACAAGTGTATCTTCATTCTTCTTTGATAGAGAAAAAGGTGTAGGTATTTCTACAAAATCAAAAGAAGAAAAAGGTTATTCTAGATGGCTAAAAGACAATGAAATGAAGAAAAAATTAAAACTTGTTGATCCTAAAGCATATGAATCTCCTTATGCAGGAGTTCCATTAATAAATAATGGAAAAGAGATGTGGGTGGATGATGGTGAATATCATAGTTTGATTATAGGTTCTACTGGTTCTGGTAAAACACAAATTACAGTTTTACCATTGGTTCAATCTTTAGCTAAAAAAGGTGAATCAATGATAGTAACCGATCCAAAAGGTGAAATTTATGAACAAACATCAGAAATGCTTAGAGAAAGAGGATATAACGTTGTTGTATTGAACTTTAGAGATCCGCAAAGAGGTAACTCATGGAATCCATTAACACTTCCTTATAGGTTACATAAAAGTGGAAATAAAGATAAAGCTAATGAATTATTAGACGATTTAGCAATGAATATTCTTTATGATGAAAAAAGTCAAAATCAAGATCCTTTCTGGGAAAAAACATCAGCAGATTATTTTGCTGGATTATCTTTAGCTTTGTTTGATGATGCTAAAGAAGAAGAAATTAATTTAAATAGTATAAATTTAATGACTACAGTAGGAGAAGAAAAGTGTGGTGCGGGAACTTATATTAAAGAATATTTTAATAGTAAAGATCCATCAAGTCCAGCTTATATAAATGCTTCTTCAACACTTATGTCACCTAACGAAACAAAAGGTAGTATTTTAGCAGTTTTTAAGCAAAAAATTAAATTATTTTCATCAAGAGAAAATCTATCAGAGATGTTATCACATAGTGATTTCTCTATGGAAGAAATCGGTAGAAAAAAAACAGCAGTATTTATAGTAATTCAAGATGAAAAGAAAACATATCATTCTTTAGTAACAATATTTATTAAACAATGTTACGAAACATTAATTGATGTGGCACAAGAATGTGGTGGGAAACTACCATTTAGAACAAATTTTATATTAGATGAATTTGCTAATATGCCACCATTAAAAGATGTAACAACAATGGTTACAGCAGCTAGAAGTAGACATATTAAATTTGATTTTATCATTCAAAACTTTGCTCAATTAACACAAGTATATGGTAAAGAGAATGGTGATACAATTAAGGGTAACTGTGGTAATATTATTTATTTAATAAGTAGTGAAATTGCAGCCTTAGAAGAAATAAGTAAAATGTGTGGTGAAGTAAAATCTAAAGAAAAAGATAAAACAGCTTCAACACCACTTGTTACAGTAAGTGATTTACA
>CAYNYX010000004.1:0-21003 GCA_964401535.1 uncultured Muribaculaceae bacterium
ATAGGCATCGAAAAGAGAATACACTCCTGCCTTAAATGCACCTTCTTTGGTATTCGCTATTATATTTAACATAATTGGTACTGTAATAAGCGCTATTACAGCTAAAATAACTATTACCGCTAATAGTTCTATTAATGTAAATCCCTTTATTATTAAAGGTTTATTTTTTAAAATGCCCCCCCATTTTACTATTTGTTAACTTGGGTGTTAGAATATTTAGTAGACAGTTTTGTGAGGGGGTTTTCATCCCATTTCTCATTTCTTTGTTTATTTCTCTTTCTTTTCCTAATTTCATTTTTATCAACCCTTTCACATATAAAAATAACATCAAGTCTCTCTAGCTTAACTTAATGTTATCATATTTTTCCCCTTATTACAACGATTTTCCAATTGAAAAAATACTATTTATTAAAAATATAACAAATTATAGTACGTTTAAATATATATTAAATAATATTTTCATATTGAATTTTAATAATTTTCTAAATTACCCTGAACATTTTTAATATTTGTTATTCTTGAAGCAAAATAAGGTAAATCTTTATTTTTTTCTTTTAAGAAAATAGTAAATGTATCATCTAAAACAAAATCTCTTTTATCACTTATTTCGACACTACTATAATTAGCCATCATACCCGCTTCACTTTTTATTTTTCCACCTTTTTTATCTAATTCAAATTCTATTGTTTGTAACGCCTTAGATATTATATATGTATCACCATTAGCAAATTTAAATTCTTTATTTTCAACTGCTTCTATTTCTTTTTTTAATTTAAATTTAATATTAGGTATTTTTAAAGTATCATTACTTTTAAACTCTTTTTTACCAGTATACTTTAAACTATCACTTATAATTTTATCATAAGCATTTTTAAAATTATCTTCGGTATTACCTTTACTAATAATAACTTCATCATTACCTTTAGTTAATAGTTTAATTGCGAAATCATCATCATTATTATAATATAATACTTTTACTTGTTCTCTTACTTCATAACTTGTTTCATCGTCAATACCAAAGTATTCAGCATCTTTATCTCTAAATTTAGCAACACCTAAATCAGTGAATTCCTTTTCAAATTCAAAATTTTTCTTTAACATTACATATAAGAAATAATCTTTAGATGACACATTTATAAAATCAAAACTATCTAAAATATCACTTGTTTCATTAAACTTATTTTTAATTGCTTCTTTTATTCTTTCTTTTAATTCTAAACTAGGATGATCATATACTTTATAATAACTATCTTCACTTAAATTATTAACATTAAAGGTTCCTTTATTTAAATTATTTATAATATCGGTTTGATTTTTAAATACAATATCTTTTTTTACTAATTCATTTTTTAAATCATTCCAAATTAAATTAAATGTTCCACACCATACAGTATCACTTTCTATTTTATCTTCTAATGATGTTACAACTTTCATATCTGTTTCTTTATATTCTATTTTTTTAGGATCATCATTACATCCTGTAACAAAACATATACTAATTATCATTATTAAACTTAAAATTTTCTTTTTCATTTTTTAAACTCCATTCTTTTATTTAATCATTGATTTTATTAAATCAATAAAATCACTTTCCACCACATTATAAGTTTCAATATTAAAGTTAATATCATTATATTTAAATAACGCTATAAAAATATTACCACTTTTATATATTTGAATTTCTACATTATTGATATTAGATTTAACTCCAACATCATTAGGAACATAATTACCTAGTGGTTTATTCTCTTCAGAAAATGATATAGATATACTTTTAAACTCTTTTCCTTCTGCTTTAACTTTATAAGTAATAAGATAATTATTAAATTTATCATACTCCTTATTATATGAAGTATTATTATCCCAAATATATGCCTTATCTTTAACATATATACCATATATTACTTGTGCATTATATTCATTACTTATCTTTAAATCTTTATAAAATGAATAATCATTTATTTTATCAACTATTTCAAATTTAAAACCATTTTTAATAGCAGTATTTCTTGAAGTTGTATAATAATCATTACCTGAATAATCTTTTATATCGACATTCATTTCATTTATATATATATTATCATTTCCATTAGATTTATTTACATTATACTTTTTATTTGAATCAATCGTACCAATACTTATACATAATAATAAACAAATAGGTATTAACGCATATCTAAATTTTTCAAACTTTACTTTTTTCTCATTACTTTTTCTTATTATTTCTTCATATATATCTTTTTTATTTATTTTTTCTTCAAATATATTTTTAATTATTTGCTTCTTAGACATTTTAATCACTCATCCCTTCAAACATCGTTTTAAGTTCTCTTAATGTTCTATATAAATAATTTTAAACACTTGATTCAGTTATATCCAGTTCCTTAGAAATATCAGTAATAGTTAATTCTAAATAATAATACAAATAAAATATTTTAGATATAATACTTTTTTTCTTTTTCAAATAATTCCAAACAATTTCAGTATCATATTTAATCAAATAACTTTTTTCTAAATCAATATCGGCTTTTATACTATCCACTAATTCATCATTTTTATTTGAAAATAAAGACACTATTTTTGCTTTATAATTAAATCTATAATAATCCTTTATTTTATGTCTAGCAATACCAATAACATAATTTTTATTACTAATTTTTTCTATATTTTTAATAACTTCTAAATATGTATTTTGAACTATATCTTTAACATCTTCTATATTAGAACAATTACAAACAACATATTTTAAAACACTTTGATATGTTTCCTCATATAATTTATCAAATGTTTTTAAGGTTTCTTGATCGATCACTTATGTTCACCTCACTAATAAAGTCGTAAAAATACTTAAAAAAGTTTCACTTTTATATTACTATTATAAACCATAATAAAAGATTAGTACAATAACTAATCTTTCTAACTTACTCTATAATGACCAATTATATCATTTCTATATTCTAATATATCTTCTTCATAATATTTTTGATTAGGATGTGCATGATGTATGACAAAAGGAATTCCTTTTCTATTTCTGTTATCAGATATTATTCCTATATGATCATTAAATATAACCACATCTCCACCTTGCCATTCTTTTATTTCATTTATATTTGTTGTTAAAGAAATCATATTGTTTTTAAAGTATATTTTTAAATTTCTAACTCTTCTAAAATCGATGTTTTTATCTATTACATCTATATTATACATATCTCTATTTTTATAAATATCTTCATTTACTAATTCCATTAAATCATAGCCTGCTCCTAATAGACCAAAAGCTACAACATCAACGCAAACTCCATAGGAATCATCAGGATAACCACTACCATAATAAGCACTTTTATATTTTGGTTTAGTTTCTATATATTTTCTAACACTATTTAATATATCAGTTTGATCATTTAATGAATCATTATCTTTATCAATTTTGCTAATATAAGTTGTTATTCCAAAATGTTCATTACTATATTTTTTATGTGGAATGATATTATATTTATATAATAAATATACACATGTTATAAATATAATTATTAAAAGTATTATTAAAAATGTAAATATAATTTTCTTTTTCATTTTACCTCCTTAATAATCTACTTTTTTTATACATTCTTTTTCTTTCATTATAAAATTAACATATCTATAATAATACCTAGTACCATTCATAAATCTTCTTACATTATTTACAACCATTTTTTCATTATTTTCCATTACTATTTTTTCATCTGGGAAAAAATTCATAAATCCTAATAAAACAATTAAAAACATTATAACAACTGAATATATAATTACATATATAATAGTTAATACTATTTTAAGGGCTTTACCTACATTTAATTTAATAATCAATTGCATTATACCGATAAATATGCTTAATACTATGATTATATAAGATATATTATAAAACCATCCCATATATTCTAAACCAAATAAATTTAAAATAAATTTTATCAATAGAAATATTAATATATATAAAATACTATAAAATAAAATCATCTTTTTATAATTATTTAAAAATTTTTTCATATTTAATACACCTTATTATTCAATACATCCACCATGACAATTTAATTTATATACTAATTTATCATCTTTATATATTTCTTCTATTCCTATAAAATTTTCTATTGTTCCACTTGTTTTAAATATATATAAATATCCATCATTTTCATATTTACTAGGGCCTCGTAATGGTAATACACTCTTATCTTCTCCAACTTTCATTAAAGCTGGTCTTAAAGCTTTATCCATTGCTTCTTCTGATAAGTTGCGATCAATTGTGACCCCATAATAATTCATACCCCATATAGGTTTATTGGTATCACAATATACAACTTCTTCACCCATAAATTTAACTCCACCAAAATAGGTATCATGATAAGTCATCAATTTGTTATCTATCTTTTCTTCATAATGATAATCATTTGAACCTAAACGACTAGATTCAATCTTAGAAGCATTACTATTAGCATAAGTTTGTTTCTTAGCTATCAATAAAAATTGTTCCAATTCTTTCATATATATCTTCCTTTTCTATTTGGTTTTAGAAACCCATATTTCTGTTTCAGATCTTTCATAAGGAAATACTACTTCATCCTTTTTTTGTTTTTTAGTTATTATTTCTTTTCTTAAATTTTCTAACTCTTCTATAGTATATATATCATCATATTTTTTAGCTTCCATGACTGCATTCATTAATGTTTCATCAGGTACTTTTTTATTAACTCTTGAAACAATTAAATGTCCTGCTTTTGTTAAAAATTCATTATATGTTTTTTCATCTTTATTTTTTAATGCTTCCATATATATATTACTTAATTTATCATAACTTTTTCTATCAATATTTAATAATAAGTTCATTATATTATTACAGATTTTTCCAAATACTGTATTCATAACTTGTACATCATATTTAACGATTTTTTCCTTGTTACATATTTTTTTACCCAAAGCGTTAATTTTTATACAAAATTCATCAAAATTATGAACATCTAAAAATAAATCTGTTTCATTCAACCAAAATAATTCTTTTGATTCCTGCATACTATCATGAGTTACCAAAGCATAATTATAATTATCTCTTTTTACATCATTATCCCATGTTGGATCAGCTATATAAATACCATGAATATTATATTTATCATCATCCATATTTAATAATACTCTAGCATGGCCTTCCCGATTAACCGATTTATCTTCTTTTGTATATCCAGCATTATATGATGAATCAACACCAACAGAATATTCTAAAGCGCTTATTCCTACTTTATCTAATAAATTAATTAATAAATTAGAATAGCCAACACATACCATATATTCATTATCTAAAATATACCTTAAATAACGTGATTCATTTTTATCTGCTTCATTTTCTTTATAAGGTTTAAAATTCTTAACAATGTCATAAACTTTTAAATATTTTTCAAATGGAGACAAGTTACTATGTTTTATATTATTAACAAATTTATTTAATTTTTCTTCTTCTTCAATATATGCTTTATAAGAATAATCATTGTAATCATTAGATATGATTAAATCAATAGTATTACTTATTTTATCAGCTAAAACTATTTCATTAAACTTATTTCTTCTACCAACACTAACACGAACCATATTAGTTTTGCCTAAATCATTCAAACGATTTACTATTTTTTTACAATTTTGATAGTAATTATTCTCTATATCATTTGCTTCCATATTATTATACAATGGATTATTTGTACTAAACCCAGTTATATTTATTTTTGTATCATTTGATATATATTTCAAATTTTCGAAATCTCTTTCACTAATTTTATAATCTATATTAATCTCTTTCATTTCTTTTAATTTATTCATATTATAATGACCAACAACTTGTTCACAACTTATCATTTCATACTTATTATTAATACAACTAAATACATTTATAAAATTATCTTTTAATTTTTTTATTTGATCATCACTTAATTTAATATCTTTAAAATAATATGTATTTTCTTTTTGACTATTTATTATATAATTAAATATTTCATCAGAAAACATATAATTTGCAATATATACAATTCCTTTATTAACATTTACTAATCTATTTTTCATTTCACTAATTATTCTATCTTTATGTTTTTCAAAAAAACTAGTGCTTATTATAGAATTGGACACAAAATTATTTTTAGAGATTGCTAAAGGATGTACATCATCAGTATAATTTATAATCACATTATTTTCGGATGCTTTAGAATCAATTGGATTATTTATCTTATTACCTGGTATATATTTATCTATTATATCAAATGTATCGCCATTCTTAATAAGAGCAATTAATTTTTCTATATCATTAGAAAATTCAAAAAATTCTTTATATCCTGTCTCCCAAATATTACATTCTTTCATATATATCTTCCTTTATATCTTATATTAAGTATAACATTTATTTTTTTAAATTACTATTATCCTATTAAAAAAATGAATTAAACTTCATCTTTTTTAATAGGATACCCATAATATTTTATTCCAAATTTATCTAAATCACTTAAACTAACAGAATTATATAATAAAGCACTTGCTAAAGTTTCTTGATAACCATTTTCATACTTAACAATTATGTTATTACTTTTAATACATGGTAAATAATAAATATAAGTATCATCACGATAAATCTCTTCTAAAGCTTCAGCACAAGTAAGATTTTCTTTTTCTATTCTATCAACAATATCAATTATTTTAGATTTATTATTATAATTAACTACATCTATAACCTTAGTATAAATAGTTATAGGATATGTCTCTGTTATATTACTAGGAATCACTTTAATTAATTGACCTATAATTAAGTTATTTGAACCATCAATTTTAGGTGAATTTGATAAAGATATATGAGCAATATCATTATATTTCAAATGTATAGTATCACTTATTCCAGAAATAACAATGTAATTATCTTTTATATCAGTTATTTTACCTATTATAATATTTTTATTATCATTTATATCACAACTAAAACTAACCCATTTTGGATATATTTGTGGTGCAGGTAATTCTATACAATCATAGGTGTCGTATAATATTCCATAATAAGTTTTATTATTTATATCACTATCCTTATAAATTACAAAGATAGGTTTATTTCTTTTATATATACTTACTATATCTAAAACTATACATAAAATAAATATTCCTAAAACAATTAAAATTATTTTTAAAATCTTGTTCATTTATATTCCTTTCTTAATATGATTTATCCTATGATGTATAATAATAATTATATGATCTATATTATTTTTTATTATTAATTATATTATACAATAAAAAAGATAAATTTTAAATAATTTATCTTTCTATTTATAAATTCATTATATTTTTACTATATTTTTTTCATAATCTTTCACATAATATTTAATATTCTTTGTTCCTTTTGTTATGATAGTATGGCCTTCTTTTTCTAATAATTTTTTTTGTAAATTTATTGCTTCTGGATACTTAATATTTAATTCTCCATTAGATTTTAATGTTCTCCAATATGGTGTAATATCAGTATCTCTTTGATAACTAGCCCACGCTACTAAATTAACAAATATTCCAGCTGTTAAAGGACACGTAATATCTGCTTTATATTTACGAGCTAAAGATGTTCTTAATTCGTTTGTCGTAATAACCTTACCTTCAGGGATTTTCTTCATTAGATCATCATAATCAATAGGTGGTGCGATAACCATTGTTCTACCACCCCATTTGACACTACTTTCATCATCTAATTCAATAATTTTAGGCATATCTTTACTATCATTTAATCTCTTATTAAAATCTTTCTTACTCTCATTAGCCATATTAATCACCTATTTTTTCCATCTTTTTAATGTAGGAAATACATTTTTACAATGTTCTCTCATCTCATCTTCAGTCATTCCTGCTTGAGAAGCAAAAGCTACATTCATTTCAATATATTCTTCCATACTTACATTGTCCTTAAATTCACCATTTTCATAACAATATATACAATAATCATTATTTTTACTTCCATCTTTATTTGTACCAATTTGTTCATCTTTCATAATTGGCATACTGCAACTTTGACATATCAAATCTTTCATATTTTCACTCCTTTTATTATATTATATCTCAAATAATATGTATTTTAAATATAAATCATAAGTGTTTTAAAATATAATCTATATCTTTTTTTATAAGCGGACTCATACTATCTTTATATTTAGAACAATCAATATTTCTTATTTTATATTCTATTTTATCAGATAATTCGGGTTTATATAATAATAAACTATTTAAACTTTTTAGACATTGTCTAACATTAGTAGGTTTATCATCATCCAAATTTAGTAGTAAAGTATCAATATTATCATTTATTTTATTATTGTTGTCATATTTTGCTAAAGAACATATAATTCTAAATCCCCGAATTCTTATATACGATTTATCATTTGCTAACATCTCTTTTATTTCATCAAAATATTTATATAAATAATTACTATCTTCAATACTATTTTCTATAATTTTAAATTTATTATATATTTCAACATTATCTTTTCCATAAAATATATCAAATATTTCTTCTTTACTCATTTTTTATCACCTTTTATTTTTAAAGGTAAATCTTTACATGTTTCAATTATTATTTCTTTTAATAATTCTTTATCTTCTATATCACTTACAGAATACATCATTTTAGCATTCTCATAAGGTATTTGTTCTTTTAAATTATATTTTTTATTACTTTCTACTATTTTTATTAGAAATCCACTTCCATAAATTCCACCAAATAATTTATCATTATAATAAAATAAATACCCACCCATCATTGGTCTACAAGTTATGTTGTCTAATAAACTCATATTTTCTAAGCAATAATCTTTATATTCTTTTTTATCCATAAAATCACTCCAATCATAATTCTTATTTTATTTGTTTATTTCATAAATATAATAATCACATATTGTTGATACCATTTTACCTTGTTCTATTTCTTTTATTCTCTTAAAATTACATTTTTCTAATAATCTTATAGATGCGATATTATTTTTATCAACATCAGACCAAATAACTTGCAATTCAGTATTATTAAAACACCATGTTATCATTGTATTTACTGCTTCAGTGCCTAACCCTTTATTATGATATAAAGGATTTAATCTTATAGCAACTTTAGCTTTTTTATCTTTTTCTATCAGATAAATATAAATATCTCCTATAATTTTTTTATTTTTCTTCATTTCAATTCCTAAATGAAAACTTTTACTTGGTTTTTCTTTTTTTTCAAATAATAACTCTGGTTTTAAATCTGCTTTTCCTGGTTTTTTACCCCAATATTTATATATATCTATATTTGGTGTCCATTCTCTTAAGTCTTCAATATCATTTTTATTAAGTGATCTTAATCTAATATTTTCACTTTCAATAACAGGTTTATTATTTACATAATCTTTTAACATATTAATTCTCCTTAAAAATTGAATTCATTTGCCCAATCAAAGTCTCCAGATTTTTCATAACAATTAGGCCAATTCTTACACCATTCTGGCATATTTATATTTTCTACCCTATCAATGCTTGGTATATATGGTTTTATATCTAATACTGGAGTTCCATCAAAAGCATCAATATATGGTATATATAAAATACCATTTTCTAAATCAATATTCTCAACATATACAGTTTCTATTCCTATTGGATTTGGTCTAAATGGAGAACGAGTTGCGAATATGCCTAATTTATCAGGACCTTTTTTATATGGTTTTTCTTCAATTATCAAATCTCTATTTTCTACCTTATCAAACCAATATATGACTTGAATATATTTAAATTCTTCTAATCCTTTTAAAGCTTTAATATATTCTTTATTTATTTCAATTTTAAAACCACCATTTACTTCTATACTTCCTATCACTCTTAATTCAAAATTATTCATTTTATCTTCCTTTCAATATAAATAATGACGTCATTAATTATATTGTAGCAAGTATAATTTATACTTCAACCCTTTTTTAAAATTTTATACAAAAATATTATATTTCTATATCAACTGATTTAAAATTGCAATAATATCTACCATGTTCACTAACAAATTTTATTACACAATAATCAGGATCAGTTTTGCCTTTGCTGTAATAAATCTCATCACCATCTTGCCATATCATATCTTTTGATTTTTGATCTTCTAATATTTCTACTTTCCCCTTTAACATAATGCCTCTATAAAATCTTTTATCACAAAAATACAAACAAGCTTTACTATTTTTTTTAAATGATTTTACTTTTAAAGAAGAAGTATTAGTAGTTAAATATATTTCTTTAATTCCATTTCTTTTTCTTGGTTTCAACATAGCTTTAGTATTAGGATAACCATCACTATCTACAGAACTAATATAACAAATACTTTGTTTATCTATAATATTTCCTATGGTTTTTTCTTTATCTCTCATTACTATTCTCCTTTTTTACTATTTAATCATTTTCTCAAAACTATTTTTATTTAACAATGTATTAGATACAAATTTACCATCATAAAAGTTGGCCCAATTATTAAAAACACATGGTACTTCTTTAGCACTCTTTAATGTATCTACTTTAATAATATTTAAAGGAATATGATTATTTTTAGCATATTCTTCTAATTCATTAATACTATTTACCACATAAGGACATTCTAAACTATAATATATTGTAAAATCTTTTGATTCTATTTCCATTTTTCTAGCGGTTTCATTAAATTTAGGTTGTTCTTCATTAAATGATAATGATAATAATTCATATTCACCAATATTATCTACTACCTTAAATCCATAATGTTCAAAAAATTCTTTTTCACCTAAAAATGGTTTTTTCTTTTTAGAAGATATAGTACATATACCATTTTTACCACTTTTTTTAGCATCTCCAATTACATATTCCAATAATTCTTTAGCATAACCTTTTCCTTTAAAACTTCCTGATACCCATAAACAATAAATGTAAATAAAATTATCTCCATTTATAGGGGTCCAAGCAGTTTCAAGTGGGGCATATTCTACAAATATTTTCCCTTTCGCATCTAATTTTCTAAAAACATGTCCTTCTTTAATTCTATCTTTTAACCAATTTTTTTTATTTTCAACACCCATTTTATGTTTAGGATCTCCTATTGCACAACATAGATGCTCATTATCAATATTCTCTAATGTTATATTTATATATTTATTCATTTTATTCTTCTTTCCCCTTTTCTAAAACAATTTGATGTTCATCCTTATATATAATTTTTTCTTTATCTTCATCAAATATAAATTTTTCAGTAATTATATCTTCTTCTTTAAAATATTTCAAAAATTTTTGATATGTATTTTCTTTAAATAATTCATATCCTAATTCAGTAAAATACGAATAACATTTTTCAGAATATTTGTCAGGTATTTTAAGCCAAGTAACAGCTTTACTATTTTTAAATCCATACCACATTTCAAAAGGGTAGTCACATTCTTTCCATATTTTTTGTTTTAAAGCTTCATATATTCCTATACCTTTATAGCTAATTCTATAATAAATTTTTCCCATTTTATCGTACTTCCTTCATGTAATATTATTATATCAAATGAACTAATGTTTGCAATAATTTTTGTTAAAATATACATTTATTATACAAAAAAGATAGATTTTAAATATCTACCTTTATTCACAATACTTATTTATATTATCAATATTATACTTTTGATTTTTCATTACTTTTATAATTTATATTTGCTTTTTTAGCTAATCTACATAAATCTTTAATTTGTAATTTATATAATTTATCATCTTTTATGAAATTTGTTCCACATTGTCTAAATTCAAAATCGACATTTTTTCTTATGCATTGTTCTCTAATATTTAATACCCAATCATAATTTAAAACTCTGGCATTTATATCAGATTCTCCACCAACCACTACTAATTCTATATCATTCAAATATTTTTCAATATCTATTTTTTCTAATAAAGGTTGAGCAGTTATACATTTATGTTTTATAGGTAAAGATGAAAATATTTCTAATTTGTAATCTACATTTTTCTGATTCTCTATAGTACAACAAACTATTACATTATCATAACCATTACCCCAATCAGAAGGAATACACTTCATGAATCTATCAATTCTTTTAGTTAGGAATAGAAAATTACAATCACTTCTTTCTTTAATCATTTTAAAACATTCTTCTCTATAACTATCAGCTTCTTCAATTAAAAAATCACTTGAAAAACACATATATACAAGCCCTGATTTCATTTTATAATTACCATTTTTTAATCTTTCAATTGGCTTATAAAATTGCTCAGTTTTGATTATATTATTAGTATCAACGCCTCTTTTAAAATCACCTTTATGAATATAACAATGTAGGCATCCTTCACTACATTTTTTACATCCTCTAAATGGATTCCACATTGCCATATTATCACATCCTCAAAATATTATTTGTCTATTTCTTCTAAAAGTAAATCAAAGTCTGATTTATATAATTTGTCTTGCTTTAATCTATATTTTTCGAATTCCATTAACGCTTTATCACAAGCAATTTCATGTGATATTTTACCTGCATCTTTTAGAACATTTCTATTATCAAGTAATAAATATTTATCAAGCAAATTACTCCAATCTTCCATTGACATTGGAATATTTCTTTTAGCTCTTGATTCTGCCAAATCTAAAAAAGATGACACTATAAGTTCTAATCCTTCTAATTCTTCTTTAGTCAAATAATTTTTAGCAACAACTACATCCGCTTCTAATATTTTCCCACTAGGAGCATTTTTCCAAGATTTTAAATTCATATGTTCCTTCTCTGCATTTGCTCTATTATATATTATTTCAGATGCTGTTTGATTAGAAACTGCAAAATGCATTTTATTTTGAACTTTTTTAAAAATTTTTATTGTAATAGGAGCATTTTTATCATAATCTATACTTGTTGCATAAATATCTGTTATTTTTTGATAAAATTTTCTTTCTGATAATCTTATTTCTCTTATTTCAGCAAGTAATGTTTCAAAATAATCTTCATCAAAAAATGTGCCATTTTCCATTCTTTTTTTATCAATTATATAACCTTTTTTTGAGAATTCTTTTAAAACATTTGTAGACCATCTTCTAAATTGGATTGCTGTATCAGAATTAACCCTATAACCAACTGAAATAATCGCATCTAAATTATAATACTTTGTTTTATAATTTTTCCCATCAGATGCAGTTGTCAAAAATTCTTTGACAACTGTATTTTTTTGTAATTCCATATTCTTAAAAATATTCATCAAATGATAACTAATATTTTGTTTTGAAGTATTATATAATTGTCCGATTGAATTTTGTGTTAACCATAAATCACCATCTTCAAATCTTACTTCAATACCATTTTTATGAATTTGAATATCAAAAATCAAAAATTCCGCGCTTGTACTTCTGATCATTAATTTATTTCCCATATACTGTATCTCCTTTTATTAATTTACATTATAAACATTTAAAACAATTATATCATACATTTGTTTGGCATGCAAGATTTATTTATTTCTTTTCTAATAAAGTAACACATTCAACATGATAAGTGTTAGGAAACATATCTACAGGAGTTATTTCTTTAACTTCATATTTTTCACTCAACAATTTTAAATCACGAGCTAAAGTAACTACATCACAAGATACATATACTATTTTTTTAGAATCAATTTTAATGATTTCATTTATTGCATTATTATCTAATCCATTTCTTGGCGGATCTACAATAACAATATCAATATTTTTATATTTATTATTTTTTAATATTTTTCCACTATCTCCACATATAAAATCTATATTATTTAAATTATTAATTTTTTTATTTATTAAAGCATCATTTACTGCACTTTCATTTATTTCTATACCAATAACTTTATTAACATATTTACTTACAAAACTACCGATAGTACCTGTTCCACAATATAAATCTAAAACAACTTCATTTCCTTTTAAACAACAATACTCTAATACTTTATTATATAAATTAATTGTATTATTTTTATTAACTTGAAAAAATGAATAAGGTGATATTACAAACTTCATATCATTCATATTTTCATATATATAATCTTCTCCATATATTTTTTTATCTTCTACATAAATACTTTTTACTTTATCTTTAATTAAACTGATATCTATTTTATCATCTAATATAAGCATTAAACCACTACTATTTTTCCTAATAATAATTTCTTTACTATTTTTTAAATCCATTTTTTTTAATTCTTTAATTATTAAATTTATATCATTATCTAATAAACAACATTCTTTTATTTCTATAATATCATGACTATTTTTCTTATAAAAACCTATATAATTACTAACTTTTAAACTAGTTTTATTTCTATAATTTTTTTCACCATCAAAAATAATATCTTTAATTATTACTTCTTTACCATAAAACTTATTTATTACTTCTTTTACTTTATTTTGTTTATATTTTAATTGTTCTTTATAAGGTAGATGTAATATATCACATCCGCCACAAACATTAAAGTTTTCACATATATTATTACATCTAATATCACTTTTTTTATTATATTTTACTACTTCACCAATCATATAATTTTTTCTATCTTCAATTATTTTTATTTCGACATCTTCACCAATAATAGTGTTACTAACAAAAACAATTTTACCATTTAAATAAGTAATTCCTCTACCATTATTATCATAATTAACAATTTCCATAACTTCACCTTTTAAAAATTATACCATTTATTTAATAAAATTACCATTATAAACCATAATATAAACAAGGTGAAAATTATGAATTATATAGATAGATTAAAAATAGAAACAAATAATAACTCTGATATTATTTATAGAGAAATGAAAATAAGAAAACATACAATTACTATTATATATAGTGAATCATTAACATCTAGTAATTCCATAAGTGATTTTATTATTAAAAGTTTAAATAATATTGATATTTCTAGAAATATTATAGAATCAATAAAAAATAATATTTTTAATTTCAAAGTAACAGAAAGTAATAATTATAATGAGCTTTGCAAAAAACTTCATCATGGATTTACTATTATTATAATTGATAATGAAACTAAATTCCTTATTTTAGAAACTAAAGCTGATTTATATAGAAGTATTGATACACCTAGTACCGAACAATCTATTAGAGGTGCAAGAGATTCTTTTATTGAGAACTATCAAACTAATATTGGTCTTATTAAACGAAGAATAAAAACTAATGATTTATGGATAGAAAATCTAAATATTGGTAAATATACCGATACTAAAATAGGTGTATTATATATTAAAAGTATTGCGAAAGAAGAATTACTTAATAAAATATTAAATGAACTTAAAAAAATAGATATATCTGGTATAACTGATAGTGGGGCCTTAAAAAATTTATTAGATAATTCTGATCATCATATTTCACCAACTATTTTAACAACCGAAAGACCTGATGTAGTTTCTAACTGCTTATTAGAAGGAAAAATTGCGATTGTCGTAGATAATAGTCCTTATGTTTTAATAATACCTGCTCTATTAAATGATTTTTTTAAAACAATAGAAGATGAATATGATAATCATTTAAATGCATCATTTACAAGAATCATTAAATATATATGTTTTTGGATAGCTTTATTAACACCAGCTATATATATATCACTTATAAATTATAATCAAGAAATACTCCCTACTGATTTACTGATTAGTTTTGCTATTCAAAGAAATGGTGTCCCCTTTCCTGCTTTTATAGAAGCATTTATAATGATTTTATCTTTTGAAATATTAAGAGAAACAGATCTTAGAGTACCATCATTTACCGGTAGCGCTTTATCAATAGTTGGAGCACTCATATTAGGTGAAGCAGCAGTTAATGCTGGTATAGTATCACCGATTATGATAATTATAATCGCTATTACAGCTATATCATCTTTGCCTTTTACAGAATTTGAACTTATTAATTCACTAAGATGGTATCGATTACTTTTTATGTTAGGTGGAGCAATGTTAGGAATAGTAGGTATAGTAATTGTATTCATTTATTATATAATTAAATTATCAAGTTTAGAATCATTTGGAAAACCATATCTAATGCCTTATGTTCCTACTAATGTAGCTGGAATTAAAAATAGTATTATAAAATTTCCTATCAATAAAATTTAAAAAAGACCTTCTTTTTTATCTAATAATGAAACAAAACTAAAGGATGGTGCCAAATGAAAAAATTATTAATATTTATAATATTGTTAACCCTAACTGGTTGCTACAATTATCAAGAATTAAATGAACTTGCTATTACATCTGGTATTGCCATTGATAAAGAAGGTGAAGAATATATATTATCTCTTCAAGTAATAAATACCGAAAAAGGTAACACTAGTAGTGATAGTTCTGAACAATCTAAATTTGTTATGTATGAAGGAAGAGGAGTAAACATGCAAGAAGCTTTTAGAAATGTATCCGAAAATATTCCCAGAAGAGTTTATCCTAGTTCAATACAAGTTTTAATCATTAGTGAAGATATCGCATACGAAGGAATATATAATATTTTAGATTTGTATTTTAGAAAAACTGAATCGGGAAAACAATTTTATACTTTAGTAAGTAAAGATTCTAAAGCAAGTGATATATTAAAAGTAATAACACCTTTAGAAACACTTAATTCAAAAAAAATAAAAGATAATTTAAAAATAGATAGCAACTATTATGGACTTTCTGAAATAATAACTTTTGAACAAATGCTTGCTACATATTTAGAACCAAATAGAGAAATATCACTACCTTCTATTTATATTGAAAATAATAAAGAAGATAGCGATAAAATAGATGCTGCCAAATCTTCTAATCCAAGGACTAAAATAAAATTAGGTCCGATGGCCGTTTTCAAAGATGATAAAATGTTAGGTTATTTAGATAAAGATCAAAGCATTGCTTTAAGTTTTATAAAAGGTGAAATAAGTGATAGTTTATTAACTTATGAATGTGAAGAAAACAAATATTTATCTGCAGAACTAAGTAAATTAGACAGTAAAATGGAAATAGTTAAAAATGAAAAAAAGGTTAAAATAGAAATAAAATCCGAAGGTTCTATATCTGAAACACAATGTAAAATGGATTTAGAAGATGTAAAAATAATGAATGAAATTAATGAAAAATTAAATGAAACATTAACTAATAATTTAGAAAAAGCAATAATTGAAATTATAGATAAATATAATACTGATATATTTGGATTCAAAGACTTATATTATAAAAATAATTTAGATTATTATAAAAAAATAAAAGATGATTGGTATACATCTATTTTGAAGGAATTAGAAATAGAGGTAAAAACAAATATTAATCTTTTATCTAAAGGAAATACAATAAAGGTGATAACTCGTGAGAAAAATAAATAGTTTACAGTTTACTAGTATGATTATAATGACCATTTTAACTGCTTATTTAGGAATTGGTATTTTAGCCGCTATAAAAGCAGATGCAAGAAATTCATGGCTAATTGTTATTTTAGCTAGTGTTTTAGGCATAGGAATTCTTCTTCTTTTTCTATATATAAATTCCTTTAAAGAAACATTACCTATAAATGATAAAATAAAATTACTTTTTGGTAAAAAACTAGGTTTTATTATAAATGCTATACTTGCTTTAATTGTTATAACTTATGGAATAAGTTTATCATATAATTTAAATAATTTTATTGTATCACAATTTCTAACTCAAACTCCATTATTTATAATAGGACTACTATTTTCTATAATAATTATATATATAAATATTAAAGGTATTGAAACTATATCAAGAGTAAGTCTTATTTTGATTTTTATAAATTTTATTTTATATGCTTTAACAACTCTAGATTTATTTCCTAAAATAGATTATAGTAATTTTAAACCTATTTTAGAAAATGGTATTTCTAATGTATTTAAAGGATCAATCAATATTTTGTTACTAAATTTAACACCACTTTTAATATTACTAATTGTTCCTAAAGATTCTATAGTTGATAAACAACATTTAAAAAAATATGTAATAATAGGTTATATTATATCTATTACTTTAACTGCTTTAATTATGTTAATGATTATAGGTAATTTAGGACCTAATTTAGCGTCTTTATATCAATATCCTGAATATATAGTTTTAAAAAGAATCAATCTTTTAAATTTTTTAGATAGAATTGAAAATATTATTGTTTTACAATGGATTTTCGGTATATTTCAAACTTCTAGTATAGCTGTTTTTTATATATCAAAAACAATAAAGAAAAAAGATAGTAAACTTGTTCCTATCTTAGTAACTTCATCGATTTTTCTTTTATCTTTAAATTTATTTAAAAATAATACAGTTTTTGAATATTATACTTTAAATATTGTTCCTATTATTAGATTAACATTTTTAATAATATTTATTATAATTGGCATAAGAATATTTTTATATAACCATAACCACAATAATACCTAATATTATTATTATGACTGCAATAATCATGATGAAAATTATTTTCATCATTTTATTATTCTTTTCTAAACTTGTATTTATTGTTTCAAAATCTTTAGGATCTAATTTCATACTTTTTGTGAAAAAAGTTTCATCCATAACCCTTGTATCATCATTACTTTCTTTAAATATTTCATTTAAATCACTTGGTACACCAACTACTGTGTTATCATTTGATTTTAAATCATCAAATAAATCTTTATCTTCATTTACTAAATTTTTAGTTGTTATTGTGTCGATTAAATCTTTTAAATCCATTGTTGGATTATTTTTTAAATCTATTGTTTTAAGTATATTATATTGAGTATTTGAAATACTTCTTTTTTTATCATCATCTACTTTATTACTTCTAGCTTGATTTAATACATAATTTAAATCATAATTTTTTTCATCTTCTACTTCTTCAATAATATCTTTTTTTTGTACAACTTCTTTTCTTATTTCTCTAGTATCTAACATTTTTCTTAATTCTTCCAAATTTATTGTTTTTGTTTGTGGATTTATATCTATACTAGAATAATCAACTTCTTCATTGATATTTTTATATAAATCCTGATTACGAGTGCTTCTCTTAGGAACAGAATCTTCTTTATAATATTTTTCCATACGACTATTCATAAACACTCTCCTATCTACGAAAATTATAACATATTACCTATAATAAGTAAATTACATTATATATTAGTTTACACTTTAAAGACACTAAATATGAATATAAAAACTTCTAAATGATAGAAGTTTTTATTGAGTTATTGATTTTTTAATAATTTTATATTACAAATTAGCTTTATTTATTGTTATAACTGGGCGAATACCAAGGATATAAGTTCGAGCATTGTATGCACTGAAATTACCAGTATAATAGATTGACCATACTGAAAAGTTGTCCTCAGGAGAGCTTGTCCAGTAACCATAACTATACCAAGCATTATAACTAGTATTATCTGCTACTGTACATCCATAATTTGTGCATCCATAAGTCCAATCATATAACCAGCTATATCTCCCTGTATACGGATTTGGTCGAATATCTGTTTTTGTTTCAAAATATGGATCATCACTACGCGTTACATCGAATGTACCATATCCTGCTGCTGTTGCAATTTCTTGTACTGATGGAACATGTGCTCCTAAATTACTTGCCCATCCTGCAGTATCACTCGTAAAGGCACTTGCTATTTCTCCCATACCATTTATCGTATTTCCAGCATAATTCCAATATACATTTGGAGTTGTATTGTGATCCAGTAGTACTTTTACCGTCATACTACTTTGTGATGAATTTTCTATTACATACCATTTCATACATCCAGTTTTAGTCCCAGGAGTACTTACTGGATTTGTACATGATGTATTAGTTTGTGGATTAAAGTATATTGCTGTTCCTATTGAATATGGCAAAATTGCACTTTCCACTATTATAGTTTTTGTTTCATTCACATTTAATCCAGTACTTTTTGTCACTATACATGTTATATTATGTGTTCCCATTATTAAGCTATTAGTATTTGTTACTACTGCATTACTATTACTTGTATCTATACAACTTGTTGATGTTATTGATGCATCTCCATTTTGTGAATAATTAAAGTATGTACTTAATATAACATTACTATCTCCTTCTCTTATTGTTGCTGAACCAGGATCTTTTAATGTTATAGTTGGTGTCTCTAAATCTATATATCCTATTACTGATGAATTAGAAAGTGTTGTTGTTCCATCTGTGCTTTCTATCATAACTGTATAATCATAATTACTTATTGTGATTGTTTCACTTGTATTATTTAAAGTAGTCCAATTAATTATTGTATTTAAACTACTATCTACTATCTTATATCTTGTTGTTACTCCACTATCATATGTTAATGTTACTGTTTTACTTAATTCATAATCTTCTGTATTATAACTTATTTCTGGGGTATTAAAACTATTTAATGCTGTTTCTTCATTATCTATTACCATATTATTTTCATTATCTGATGTATTGGTTATTCTTACTTCTACTTTATATGTACTTCCTTGTGTTAAATTATTGAATGTTTTAGTTGTGATTCTATTATTTCCACTTCCTGTTAATGTATCACCACTTGTCCAATCTCTTACTACATTATTACTACTATCTAATAATCTAAATTCATATCCATCTATAAAACTATCTGGTTCTGAAAATGATACTATTACTGTCATACTTGATGTTGTCTTTTCTATACTTATATTATTTATTACTGGAGCTGTTTCATCTAAATTACTACAATCTCCTTTTATTATATCTAATTCTTCTAATGTTCCATTCGCACAATATGATCCATCTGATACATTTGTTAGTTCCACCTTTTTACTATTATTTCTTTTTATCTTTCCGATTGAATATCTATCATTACTTAAAGATAATTCACTTATATCTAATTCACCTATATTATCAAAATTATTATCTATTTCTTTATATTTATAGGCATCAAAAAGAGAATACACTCCCGCTTTAAATGCACCTTCTTTGGTATTCTCTATTATATTCAATACTATTGGCACTGTAA
>CAYNYX010000005.1:0-19753 GCA_964401535.1 uncultured Muribaculaceae bacterium
CCTAGACCCACTGATTAAGAGTCAGTTGCTCTACCAACTGAGCTAACAGTCCATATATTATATTGCTTTTTTTGACAAGCAATATAATTGTATACTATTTTTCTATTATTTTCAAGTATTTTTAATAATTTATTTAATTATCCAAGCGTTAGGTAAATATCTTTCACCTGAATATCCCCAACCACCCGGTTTATTTATTAATTTTCCTCCTGCCCACAAAGAACTCGAACCTCCGCCGTCTAGGTTAGCAGCATTCCAAGCACCATATTTAACAAAAATATTAGTTAATTCTTTAAAATCCATTCCAGTTGTACCACTTGAATTTCCATCTATTACCACAAATAAAACTATTCCATCTTTTCTTTGGCCAACAGCAGTTCTAGGTCTTAAACCACCACCACCATTACCTTTAAATGTAGATGCTTTACCATTTACAATTAAGAAAGGTCCAAAACTTACTGCATCTTTCATACCATTTTCTATGGCCTTAGCTGGATCATCATATGTAAGAGTTAGTATATTGTCATTATTAAATCCAATAAGTGCACCTTTTTTTGAATAGAGTAATTTACCTTTCATAATTAATGTATCTACCATATATAATGCACCAGTAGATTTATTTCTACCAAATCCACTAGCATTTACAGCAGCTAAAGCATCATATGTACTTGCTAAATTTCTTATTTGCTGTCCGCCATTTTTAATTTTTGGTGATGTTTCTAGACTAATTCTTGATGCATCATAAACTACTAATATATATCCTTTTGAAGTTTCAGTATCGATGTTTATTATTTTATATACATCATTACCCTCTTCACGTTTTAATACTTGCTCATCATAAATTGATTCATATACTAATGGATCTTCATTGTTAAATGATATTTGGCCGGGATCAGTTACTCCTTCTACTTCTAATATTTCATTATTATCAAGTACTTCCTGAATTGTCTTATCTGAGTATAAAGTTTTAGCAAAATAACTATGCGTCCATGATCCCATTGATGTAGGTATGAACCAATTTTTAAATTTATCTATAGGACCATACGCTAATAAAAGGCAAAATATAGCTCCTAAATCTAATATTACACATAAAATTACTAATTTCTTATTTTTCATGCTTCACCTACTTCATATGGTGCATCTATAGTTCCATATCCACTTTTTATAATTAAAGAACTTTTTAAATATATAATAGGTCTAATTTCATTTTCATTTTCATATGAATCTGCATATAATCTACCATTAATCACTTTGTACACAGTTTCTTCAAGTCCCGTATTAGTCAAAGTAAATACTTCTGATATATCACCAACAAACAAATTTCCTATTTCCAAAGTACCAACATAACAAGAAACTTTTTTATCATATATATTTAAATAACTATCTTTATATTCTCCTATATAAAAATCGCCTTTTACTAAGTAATCTTTATTTTCTAATGAGTTATAATAAGTATTATTTAAATAATATGCTATACCTGTCTTATCTTTTAAATCATATATATTTGTTTTCTTTGAAAAAGCTTTTGATTCTAGGCTTTCATTTAGTAACACTTTTATTTTCTCATCATCAATATTCATTATTTTCCATAATTTTCCACTATAAGAAATATATGAACCGATTTTACCATTTGATATACTTTTATTGCTATAATCGATCTCTTCTGAATTTGCTAAAATTTTTCCATCTTCATCAGTTATTATATATGGATCATACATAGTACCACTTCCACCATTATATATAACTTCTGGTTTTAAAGTGATTACTGCTCTTACCCCATAATTTGCTGGAGTTTCTCTAATACTTGTTTTATTATTGTTATCTATATACCATTTATAATTATCATTGTTTTGATTAGCTAACCAATAATATGAATTAATATTCAAATAATTGCTTTCTCCATTTGTTGCTTTCATATAATCATATATAGAAAGAATTCCTATATTTGCCTCATTATATTTATTACATTTTAAAATACTATTACCTGCATTATAAACATCAATACAAGTTCTAGTTTTATCTAAATATTTTTCTGGGTTATTCAACGAATTATAATATATTCCAGTGTTATTTACATCAGTAGTATTTAACCATTTATATATATCACTTTTTCCTAATTCATCGTTATTATATGGTAATATAGTGCTGATTTCATTATCAACCATTACTATTTTTTCTTCATATACACCTAATATACGATAATATCTTCCAGAATAATAAACATAATTATTTAATATATTACCTGTATAATAAATATCTTTGCCATCAGTTT
Organism: uncultured Muribaculaceae bacterium; assembly: GCA_964401535.1. Classification (GTDB taxonomy): domain Bacteria; phylum Bacillota_I; class Bacilli_A; order RF39; family UBA660; genus CAYNYX01. Next base: position 2,273 of record CAYNYX010000005.1, read on the forward strand.
TAACTGAGCCACTATTAGTAGAACTTTTAACTGCACTAGATAGTAAAGTTGTTCCAGCTTTTGTTTCTACGTGTGTTAGCTTATAAAAATATACAAATCTTCCACCATATATTAAAATCATAGCACTAATAAAAATAAAACTTGCAATTATAAATAATCTCGATTTTCCTACTTTCTCTGATGCCATAATTCACCTCTTACATTCCAAAGTCATTTTGATAACTAATAATACTTGTACTTATAATATTCTCATTATTTTGGAATCTATTAAGCAAGCGTTCAGTATCACTTTTCACTTCTATTTCATATGTTACTTCTACAATATCCCCAGTGATAGTTTTACTCTTAAGTTTAGTTTTACCAATTAATTTGATACTTTTCGTAATTGCATCTTCAACAGCAATATTATATTTAATAATTAATAAATATTGACTATTAACTCTAAATCCCATCATATAACTGATGAAATATAGTAATCCAACTCCTAAAGATGCCACAAGTGCTACTAAATATAATCCTGCACCTGACATTATACCAGCGGTAATTCCCCAAAACATAAATGCGGTATCAACTGGTTCTTTTATTGCTGTTCTAAATCTTACAATTGATAATGCACCAACCATACCTAATGATAATGCTAAATTAGAACTAATTGTTCTAATAATTAGTGCTGTTACCATTGAAAGCAATATTATACACAATGAAAATGCCTTAGAATAAACAACTCCTGTATATGTCTTTTTATAAATATATATAATAAATATACTTATAATAAATGCTGTCAATAAAGATAATAATATTTTATCGACTGAAATAGTTCCTGTAAATTCAGCAACTACACTGTTTTTAATCATATCTATAAATTTCATAAATTCTCCTACTCCTATTTCATACTTCTACATAATGCAAATTTAGATACCGCCTGTCGATATACAGGTACAGTACTTAATATATCTGCAATATGTTTTGGCAATATTTCATTAAATTTTACTTCCAATACAACAATATTATCATCCATTGTACTACTAAAAGATGCTATATTATCAAATAAATCATAATTATATCTACCAGATTTAATATGTGAATCAAAAGTTATTCTTACATCTGATATTGGATAAGTATATGCTAGTCTTTTGTAATCAACGATTACAGAAGGCATAATATGTTTTGTTTTTATGTCTAATATAAAACTTTTTAATAATTCATTATCAGTTTCTATATCATCAATATTACCATTTAATATTTTACTACACAAATCTTTACAAATCAATACTTGATCTTTACTTGTCATATTATTATGTTTATATTTACATTCCAATCTAATAAATCTAGTATCACCATTATATAGTCTAATACGATATTTCTTACGATATAAAATACCATCTAATTTTTCATAATATGATGTAGAAAATAAATCATCAAAATACAAACTTCTAATCAAATATGTGTTATCACTATAAATAGAATTCTTATCTATCTCCATTACTAATTTAAGTCTTTGTTTTAATATTTCTGCTTGTCTACTATTTATAATATATTTTAATTCATGGCGATATTTTCTCATTTAAACATCACCTCCAAAATAGTATTCATATTCTTTATCGGATAAATTAAAAAATGATTTAGTTTGTTTTAATAAATATTTTTCTCTATTATTAAGATAAGTTTTAACATATTCCATTTCATTTTCCCAAGTTTTCATAGATAAACCCCATCTTTTTTGATTTCTTGCCATTTCCGGATATAATTTTTCATAAATTTCATTATATCTTTTTAATACATTTTCTTTTTTCCATGTATTTTTCATGTTATAACTTAATCTTTCTAAAAATGTTTTTTTAAATTCACTGTTTTTTAATAGACTTCTCATCAAAGTTGTATCTACCTTAAATCTCGTTGTCATTCCGTTGGCATTAGTCATAAAGGAATAGTAATCTCTTTTTCCATCGAAATAGAAAGCCCAATCCAAATCAAAAAATATCATTTTCATTTTTCCATCATCTATATCAGGATGACTAAAGAATCTTATATTTATAATATCTCTATTATCTATATAAAGCTCAGCAATCCAGAAATCAATATAATTTTCAATATCCATTTTTGTTTTAATATATTCATAATTTTTTGATGAAGCCATATTATTATTTCTAACATATCTTATTATATCATCATAGAAATCACTTGAGCCATTTTTCAATTCGTTATTTCCTTGAATTAAATTAAGTTTATCAGGATCGACATTATAATGATTAGCTATAAAATCAGCATTTACTTTTTCTCTAATATTATATACACCATAATATTCTCCATTAATATATAAAATTGAAGATTTATAAGCTTGAACATCCAAGTCGGTATAATCATCAACTAAAGATGTACCTAATATATCTCTTATAAATGCTACTTCGTAATCTGTTGAACCTGTTCTTAAAACTAAAGATTCATAAACTGATGTATCTCTATTTTCAAATAAAGGATATACTAACTCACTAGCACCATATTCACTTTTAAAACGAATTGAAAATGATTTTTTATCTAATTCTCTAGCAGTTCCACCAAATAAAGAAATAGAGCATGGAATTGAAAATGAGCCATTATCTTCATAAAATTCCATATATCCTGAAAATTCTTTTTCGGTATATATATAATTATTCATATATCTTAAATCATTGTTATTTATTGTTACAGAAACAACTGGTAAAGTATGATTTTCATTTATTATATATGAATTAGTAATAATATCACTTTTTAATTTACCATTTTCCATTGCTACTGCTTTTATTGATGTTGTTTTACTTAAAACAATAGGACCACTATATTTTTTTGATTTACTAGTAGGAACACTACCATCAGTTGTATAATAAATAGGTCCATTTGCCTTTATTTCAATACTTAGATTTTTTATATCATTATAGACTCCCGCATTATTAGAAAAGATAGGGGCAGAAGATATATCTCTAACCCCTACCTTATTTACTTTACCAGGCGTTGGATTTTCTAAATAATAAAATCCACTATCATTACCACGTCCATAACTATAATTTAAAGGTATATTAGCAATCATCATCGAATCAATACATTCATCCTTTTTATATAAATATAATGATTCTACTTCTGATAATTTGAAATTTGTATGATTATAACTTTTATTTGATAAATTAATATCCCCAGAAGCCATCAATATATAATATGTATTTGGTTTCATTGTTATATCAGGTAACTGATACATTAAAACATTATTTGTTGTTGCTGTTAATGCATAATCTTTTAAATTAATTGTTTCATTACTATTATTATATAACTCAATCCAATCATAAAAATTATAACCATTTTGTGCTAAATAAGAATTATTACTATTCATAACTTCATTTATTAACAAAGTTTTATTATTTTTTAAATATTGTTTAGAAAACTTTTCTACACCTTCATTTGTATTAGAATATCCTGGACTAATAACTGATGTTTTTACATAATTATCATTTTGTAATGATAAAGCAAGTCCATTAGCTAAATTATTATAATCAATTTTTTCTATTATTTTACCTAAATTGTTTGATAATATGACACTACCCTCTTTATTATCCAAATCAAAACCTGCATATAAATTTGTAGTTTTATTGTTATTTATTCCCATATAAATAACTACTACTTCATTTGGTTTTAATGTTATATTATTGATTTTATATTTATATAATTCTAATTCATTATTAGATAAATAATAATTATCCAACACTACATCTTCATTACTTATATTGATTAATTCTACATAACCATAAAATTTCTTGTTTTCAGTTAAGAAATTACCATTATTTTTAGGTAAAATCTCATTTATTTTTATTTTAGAATTATCTTCTACTAATGAAGAATGAAGTTTATCATATCCTTCTTTAGTATTTTCATAATTAGGTGTTGCATATACAGTAATAGCCCACTCTCCATTTAATTCTCTAAAAGCACTTTGGTTTTTCAATAAATTTAATGTTGTTACAGTATCTAATACTTTACCATTAGCATTTTTTAAAACAATTGTTTCTTTACCTGAACTGCTTAATTTGAATGGTGCATATAATCCATCTTTTGTTTCACCACAAAGATAAATGACTAAATAAGATTTTGCTTCTATTACAACATCAGGAAATACCCATTTTAATCTGTTTTCATCATCTGATAATCCATAATTTTTCAAATTTATATTTTTATCAGTTCCATTATATAATTCAATCCAATCATAAGTATTATTTTCTTGATCAATCAATACACTTTTATTAGCTGTCATATATTCGTTTATAATTAATTTATTTATATTTGATTCTCCTGATAAAGGCAAATCAACTTCATCATATATATGAGATGTATCACTATTATTACTTATAATTGAGACAACAAGAAAAACAATTATAATAATAATTGATATTAATAAGAATTTTTTATTTTGTTTTAATGTTTCTCTATCTATTTTCATGTTATCTATTCCTTACTTCACTAAAAAAAGTATATCATATTAGAAATACTTTTACTAGATTATATATATCATTTTTCAGATATTTTTCATTTTTATGTAAACTCAATATAAAGTTATTCACTTATATTAGAAACAAATAAATACTTATCATCAACTTTTGCTAATTTAAGTTTGTATTTTTTACCATCAAGTTTATTCTTATATGTAACATAATATATATTTCCTTCATTTGATACACTAGTTGTATCAATTACTAATTTTTCATCAAATTTTGAAGAAGTATAATATGAATTATATTCTTTCATATATGTTACTTGAGTTAATGAATTTTTAGAAAATTCTTCATATATAAAACCTGTTTTTTCTTTAAGATAAGTTTTTAGTTTGGATGCTGATAATTTATAGATTTTCATATCTTTAAAACTATTATCATTACTTATTAACTGTCCATATTCACTACTAGAATTATCAAGTTCTATTGCATATTCATTAGGAAATTCTAATAATAAATTTTTAAAATCTATTTCTGTTACTACATCATATTCTGATGATACAAAACCTATATTTTCTTTATTATTTAACAATTCATCAAAAGCTACTAATTTTTCATCTTTGATGATTGGTTCTTCATTTTCTTCTATTTTAATTGGATTATCTATATCAATATTTCCTCTATCTTTTAAAGTATTGTTGCATCCCCCTAAAGTTAATACCATAATTCCCAAAATAATGGGGCTAATCTTCCTGTACACTTCTAACACCTCATAAACATTATATCATATTTCATATTTTTGTCAAAATTAAATTGTTGAATTTTCACTTCCTAATGTTACTTCTGTTACATATTCTTTGTCATTTCTAATGTAAGTAATTTTTATTTTATCCCCTACTTTATGCTTATATAATTCATATTTTAAATATATACTACTTGCTATTTTAGTATCATTTATTTTTGTTATTATATCTCCTACTTTTAAATCTGATTTTGAAGCTCCAGAACCTTTTTCTATCTCTTTTATATATACACCTGTTGTTTTATTAGTTCTTGATATTGTAACATCATACATAACAATACCCAAATATGGTCTTGTTATTTTTTCCCCATTTATAAATTTATCAGCATATTCTACTACAACTTCTATAGGTATAGCAAAAGCCATTCCTTCAACTGATGTAGATGCGATTTTCATATTTGTAACACCTATTACTTCGCCATTTGCATTACATAAAGGTCCACCACTATTACCAGAATTAATTGCAGTATCTGTTTGCAACACTTCAATTACATAAGTCGAAGATTGGAAAAAGTTATTACCTAATGAGTATTCGACTAATCTATTTTTACCAGACAATATACCTCTTGTTACAGTCCAAGAATAAATTGATGAATCAAGAGGAGCACCTACTGCAAAAGTAGTATCACCTACTCTTAAACTATCAGAACTACCTATTAAAGCTGTTGCTAATATTTGATCAGAAGATACACTTAATACTGCCATATCTTCATATTCATCATTGCCAATAATTTTTGTTTTAACTCTTTCATTATTAGTAAATACAACATAAACTTCATCAGCATCATCGATTACATGATTATTTGTTATAATGTAACCATTTTTATCATCTTTTTTATAAACAAATCCTGTTCCTGTTGCATGAAGTGAGCCATTTGCATAATTTTCAACAACTACTACTGCATCATATATTTTTTCAACCGCATCAGCTATACCTTTATCAGTAATAGTTACATCTTTTTCTAATTTTGTTGTTTCTATAACTTCAGTTTTTAAATATTGTTTTGCATATACATATACAACTAAAAAACTAGTAAGAATTGTTACTAATGATATTGTTATCATAATAAAGTAAGGATTATTTTTATTATTTTTGATTGGTTTTTCTATATAATCTGATTCATAATCAATATTTTTTACTTCTTCTTTTTTATTCTTTTCTTCTTTCATTATTCCACCTCTTATATATATACTATAACACAAATGTTAAATTTTTATGAAATTTTAAAAATTTTTTTAATTTTTCTACTAAAATTTGTCAAATAATGTTGAAATTTGATGCAATTATATATTATAATGAAATTGGGAGGTTTTAAAATTGAGAAAAACAGTGAAACAAGGTAGATTGCCATTAATTCTTGAAATTGCTACAGTAGTATTATTAATAGGAGGTTCAATTTTTACTAATGTCTTCTTATTCAACAAGATTGAAGAAAATAATGAAAAAATTAGAACATTAACTAACAAATTAGATAATGAATCAGTAGCTATTAAAGAATCCAATGAAGAAATCAAAAAAAGTCTAAAGGAAGGTAATACGGAAATAAAAGATTTAATTGCTAAATTAAATAACAAATTAGTTTCTACAACTAATAATATTAATAGTAAATTAGATAAAGTGAATTCAACTTTAGTAGATTTAAACACATTAGTTAATTCATTACCCAACACTACACAATTAAATACTATAGATAATAAGGTTACAGATTTACAAACTGATGTTAATGAATTAGTTCTTAGTGAAAGCACAAGAGAGTTAGATAGTGCAATTGAATCATTTACAGATGCATTTGATAATATGTATAGTTCTGTTTCATCTTCAGAAGATTTAACAAGTGAAGAAAGAACTTTAGTATTAAATATGTCTGTAGAATTTAAAAGAGCTCTTACACCTATTATCAATAAATTAAGAGCTATTAATAGTGATAATTATATTCTATATATTCAAACTTTAGCATTATGCAAAGATAAATTAACATCTACACTTAATCTTGATGTATTTGGAGACAAAGCAAATTATATAGAAATCACTACTGCATATAACAATATAAATAGTATTCTTGCTACTATAAATGAAGAAATAGATAGAATTAATTAAAACAAGCATAATGCTTGTTTTTTTTAGAATAATTCTAATTGTTCTTTATCATCTTTAAATTCATGCATATAATTAAATAAATATTCATTATTTAAAATAATATTATTTTTTAAACATTCTTCTTTTAATACTTCCATTAATCTATTATTATTAAAACTATTTATTTCATACCTTTCTCCATAATATTTTATGTATTTTTCTTTTAATCCTTTAAAATGTTCATCTAATTTTGAATAAAAATATTCTCTATTTCCTTCTCTTAATGTCAATCCCATTCCAAAACATAAAATTCCATATACTTTAGCATCTGCACACTCTTTTACTATTTTTCTTATGTTTTCTTCATTATCATTGATAAATGGTAAAATAGGACATAACCATACTATAGTTTTTATGTTATTGTTACTTAAAACTTTTAACATTTCAATTCTTTCTTTAGTAGTAGCTACATTAGGTTCAATTATTTTGCATAGTTTTTCATCAGCAGTAGTTATTGTTACATTAACTACTGTTTTAGATCTTTCATTTATTTTTTTTAATAAATCTAAATCTCTTAATAATAATGTTGATTTAGTCATAATATTTATTCCAAAACCATACTTATATATTATTTCTAAACACTTTTTAGTTAATTCTAATTTATTTTCCAAAGGAATATAAGGATCGGTCATAGATCCTGTTCCTATCATACATTTTGCTTTCTTTCTTCTTAATGCATCTTCTAATAACAGAGGAGCATTTATTTTAACTTCAATATCAGTAAATTCATGATTTATTTGATAACACTTGCTTCTTGAATCACAATAAATACAACCATGTGTGCATCCTCTATATATATTCATTCCATTATAATTTGATAATAATGTTTTAGCTTCTTTATAATGCATAAATATCACCTAAAATAATTATATCAAACAAATGTTTTATTTGCAAGAAAAATTATTTTCAAACAAAAAAATATATTGCTTTGTCAAACAATATATTTTTTGAGTGTGGAAATATTTAATTACATTGACAAAATATAATCAAATTTCTTATCTCTATACACTCCATATACGTATATACTTAATAGTCTGATAAGAACCTAAGCTTAAAGGTTTCCTTGAAGTTGTATAATGTATAACTTTAATATTTTTACATATTTAGATTATATATATACCTTTTATATAATAAATATTATTTATTATATTTAATTAGAATTAAGAAACATTAGTATTTAATATAAATATTAAAGCTATTTGTTTATAAACTAATAGATGGTATATTTACAACTCTCCTATTAAGTAATTTAAATTTATCATATATATTTTAGTTTGTCAATACCTTTTTTTAAAAAAATGTAAAATTTTAATATTTCTTAGATAAGCCATTATTTCTACTTATATTTAATACAATTCCAATACTTGCCATACTTACTAATAATGAAGAACCACCATAGCTTAGAAATGGTAAAGTTACACCTGTAACTGGTATTAAACCCACCACTACCATTAAATTTAACACTGCTTGGAAAGATATCCCAAACATTATACCAAATGCTAAATATTTACCAAATAAATCATTACATTTTTTAGAAATTTTAAAACCATTTATAATTATAAATAAAAATAAACTAGTTATTACTATACATCCTAAAAAACCAAATTCTTCACTTATAATACTAAAAATAAAATCAGTTTGTGGTTCTGGTAAATAAAAATGTTTTTGTCTAGAATTTAAAAATCCATACCCAAATAACCCCCCTGGACCTATCGCATATAAACTCATGATAATTTGAAAACCACTACCAAGTGGATCACTCCAAGGATTTAAAAAAGATAAAATTCTTTCTAATCTATAAGGGGCTGCTATAATTAAAGCAACTATTCCCCCTACTCCTAAAATACCTATTTTTAAAAAGAATTTAAAATCAACTCCACCTATAAATAATAAACCTATTATAGTCATAACAAGTACTATACCAGTACCAAAATCAGGTTGTAACATAATAAGACCAAATATTAATAAAGTAAATAATAGAATTGGTAATATACCTTTTTTAAATAACTTCATATTATTATTACATAAATATTTAGAAGTAAAAATAATAAGTCCTAATTTAATAAACTCACTTGGTTGAATACCAAAAGAACCAATTCCAAACCAAGATCTAGATCCATTTCTAACTGTTCCTATACCAGGAATTAAAACTAATATTAAAAGAATAATACATAATAACATAATCAAATTACTTTTTTTTAAATACAAATGATAATCTATTTTACTTATTATATACATTAAGATTAAACCAATTATAAAAAATAAACCTTGATTTTTTAAATATTTAAATGAATCATTATACTTATATTCAGCCCATATATAGGAAGATGAATATATCATTATAACTCCTATTATAGATATTATTAAAACTCCTATAAATAAATATAATCCATACTTTTTCATAATAAAACTCCAAAGGTTAAAGCAATAAAGGAACCTAATAAACCAATAAACCAAAATATTTTAACAATTGTTGTTTCTTTATAACCTATTTTTTCTAAAGTATGATGTATAGGAGTCATTAGAAAAAATCTTTTTTTAGTAAACTTATAATATATTCTTTGTATTATACAAGTTAATGTTTCAATAACAAAAACAATTCCTATTAATATCAATAATATCTCATGTCTTGTTATAATTGCTAATGCTCCTAAAGTAGCACCAAGTGCTAAAGATCCTGTATCACCCATAAATATTTTAGCAGGATTAATATTAAAGATTAAAAATCCAAATAAAGAACCAACTAATGAGAAAACAAATAACCCTATTTCTTCATATCCTTCTAACCATCCAGTATTAAAAGTTATTATTCCAAATGTTGTAAATGCGATTATAGAAAGACCAGTTGCTAAACCATCTAATCCATCTGTTATATTAACAGCATTACTACTAGAAACAAGGACAAATAAAATAAAAATTCCATATAAAAAACCTATATCTAATTTAAAATTCAAAGTATGAATCCATAATAAAGGTTCATTACCAGCTTTCATAAATAAATAAAAGAATATTACTGAAACAAATAATTGAAGAATCAATTTTAATTCTTCACTTAATCCTTTATTATTGTTTTTTTTAATTATTAGATAATCATCTATAAATCCTATTAAAGCATATAAAATAAAAGTAATAACTATAATAGCTAAACTATAATTTAAAGTTATTTTTTTGGTAACAATTAAAATTAACATAATTATAATTGTAGGTATAATAAATATCAAACCACCCATTGTAGGAGTATTTTTTTTACTATTATGAGTTTCACTTAAATATATAGATAATCTTTGTTCTGCTTTTATTTTTTTAAAAAAAGGTATTACAAACATAGCTACTATTATTGATAATATAAAACTAGCTATCATAATTATATAGACTTTAGTTAATAATGTCATTTTATCCCTCACTATATCTAAATAATTATATGAATAGAAAAAAAGAATATTTCTATTCTTTAATGTTTATTTTTATTAAAAATTATCAATTTACTTGCAATATAGTTAATAATTATAACTATAATATTAGATATTATTTTCATTATTACATCATTAAAATGAAAAATATCAACAAATAAAATCATTATTCCCAGATCTAATAAACCAGTTAAAATTCTACAAGTAAAAAAGGTTGTTACTTCTTTAATTAATGTTTTTTTATCCCATTTATTACTTTTAAATACCCATATTTTATTTGTAATCAAAGCAAATACAACTGCTAAAAACCAAGCAATAATTGTACTAATAGTTGTACCCCAATTTAAAATATGGGCTGATAAATAATAAGCTATTATATTTATTATAGTAGTACATATTCCAAAAAGACCATAAGTTATAATTTCTCTATATTTTTTCATTAAATCAATCATTTTTACTACCTCTTACTTTAAATATTTTAATATAAATTCATTATATCATAAATAAAAAGAATATTTCTATTCTTTTATTAAAAACAATTATTATTTACATACCTAACATTAATTTCACAACACTACCTTCATTTATCACTTCATTTTCTCCAGGACTTTGATATAAAATTTTATTACCACTACCAGAAAACTCTACTTTAAAATGTTTTAATTCTTTTATAGCTTCCTTAGTAGTTTTACCAATAACATTAGGAACTTTATAAGTTTTTATATCTAACCAATTATATTCTCTTGCCATACCATCTTTTCTTTTTTCTATATTTAAAATATTTATTGCATCTTTTAAAACAGCTTTAGCTAATGGAGCTGCTACTGTGCCACCATATTGTGTTACTCCTTTAGCATTATCTACAGCTATATAAATAACTATCTCTGGATTATCAGCTGGTAAAAAACCGATAAAAGATGTTATATAATTTCCTACCATATATCTTCCATTTTCTACTTTTTGAGCTGTCCCTGTTTTACCCCCTACTCTATAACCTTCTATATAAGCATTTCTTCCTGTTCCATTAGCAACAACACTTTCTAATGCATATCTTACTTTATCACTTGTTTCTTCACTTATTACTTTTCTTACTATTTCAGGATTATTTTGTAATATTACACTATTTGTTTCTGGTTCATTGATACTTTTAACAATATATGGTTTATATAAAATACCACCATTTATTACAGCAGAAACAGCAGTTATTTGTTGAATAGGTGTAACAGATACACCTTGACCAAAAGCAGTTGTTGCAAGTTCTAAATCACCTATTTTTTCTATATTAAATAATATTCCATTACTTTCTCCATTTAAATCAATTCCTGTTTTAGTTCCAAAACCAAAATTTTTAATATAACTAAATAATGTTTCTTTACCTAATTTTAAACCTAAATTTACAAATCCTGGATTACAAGAATTTTCAACAACTTCTAAATAAGTTTGCTGCCCATGCCCACCATGTTTCCAACAATGAAGCGTTGCTCCACCTACTTTAACTGATCCTGAATCATAAAAAGTATCTTTTTCTAAATCAATTGTTTTTTCTTCTAAAGAAGCAGCTAAAGTAATTATCTTAAATGTTGATCCCGGTTCATAAGTCATCCATACTGGTAAATTTCTATTTATTTCTTCTATAGTATAATTTTGATAATTAGATGGCTCAAAATCAGGACGAGAAGCTAAAGCTAGAATTTCTCCTGTATTAGGATTCATAGCAATACCTAGTACATGTTCAGGATTATATTTTAATACGGCATTATCTAATTCTCTTTCTAATGAAGCTTGAATATCATAATTAATTGTTAAAGTTATATTCATTCCATCTACTGGTTCTACATAAACTTCTTCTAGTTTTAATTTATTACCTTTAGCATCACTATAATATTTTATAGCCCCATATTCTCCTTCTAAATATTTATCATAAGTTAATTCTAATCCAGATAAACCTTGATTATCTATACCAACAAATCCTAAACTATGGGATAACATAGTATTATTTGGATAATATCTTTTTGATTCCTTAAGTAAATAAACTCCATCTAATTTATAGGAATTAATTTTATCAGCAATATCATAAGTTAATCTTCTACCTTCAGGATGCACTCTTTCAATTGATGTATTTTTAGTAACATGTCTATATATCTCATCATAAGAAACCTGTAAAATACCAGATAATATTTTAGCGGTATTTTCTTTATCTTTAATTTGATTTGGAATTAATACTAATGATGTTGTTGTTATATTGCTTGCTAAAATTTTACCATTTATATCATATATTAATCCTCTATTACCTTCTAATGGTAGATTTCTACTCCATAAACTATTAGCATAATTATTTAATCTTTTATAATCAATAACTTGAATATAAAATACTTTACCTATTATTAATATAAATAGTAGAATTATTATAACTATAATTACTCTTATTCTATTATGTATGCTTTTAAAAAACATATAATCACCTATTAATTATATGAAAAAAAGACTTTAAATAGTCTTTTATATACTTGATATATATGTAGCTCTTAAAATAATATTAAAATCAGGTTTAAATGCAACAATAGTTCCTTCAATTATCTCTGTATCATCAATAATATCATTTTTTAAGAAAAAATATTGTTTTCCATTATCACTTACAATAAATCCTGAGCCATCATCAATATTCTTTATTATTTTACCTATTAATTCCATTCTCTAATTCACCATCCTTAATATTATAAATTATATCTAAAGCTTTCTTAGAAGCAGCTTTATATTCATCTAATGCTCTTCTATCATGACCTATAATAGTGCCTGATAATTTATATTGATTATCAACTGTTAATACCCAATCTTTATTACCAACAACATATAAATAATCAGCTACATTTTTTTCTTGATAACTTCTTTTTAATTTTGCTTTTTCTTTATCACTTATTCTTTCATTATCAATAGAACTATAAAAAATAGAATTTACCATTAAATTAAGTCTTTCTTTATCTAAACCCTCAGTTATATAATATTGATAAACTTTATTTCTTTGTTCATAATATTTATCTTTAGGAATATAATAATAATTTTTTTCATAAGTTTTACTTTTAGTTAAAATATATGTTTTTATTTCTGCTTTATTAAAATCCGAATAACATTCTGGTTTATCAATTGGAATTGGTCTTTCTAAAACATATTGTTCAAATTTATCATCTAAATAATTATCTAAATGTAAATTAGTTATTGTAGCAATTTCAATATTATCTTCATGATTTCTTGGTTTTTCTTTTGCATTACGATAATTTTTACTCATTATTTTTTCAAAACAATCTTTTAAAGCTTCAATTATAATATCTTTTCTTTCCTCTTTCATTACAGGATCTATTCCATTACAATGAATAGCGTTTCCTGAACGAACAACTGGACAAATATAAGTATCACTACCATCTTTCAAATAAATTAAAACAGCATGTGGACTAGTTAAACAATATCTAAATAAATCTTCTCCAGCTGCTGATATTTTAAGACAATTCTTACTATCTATTCCTGCAGATAATAAATATTCAGCATCAAAAGGTGCTACTTCATATTGAATATTATTGTATGAATCTTTAACTTGTGGTATAGAAGACCATATTTTATTTTTTCTTTCTTTATGTAAATCTAAAGTACTTTTTAATATTTCTTGATCAGTTTTTGTACAAAATTCTTTAGATGATTTAATTTTAGTTAATGTTGATAAAAATATATCTCTTTCATTTGGTTGTAAACTTATTTCATAATGTATTTTCATTATATCAATTAAATCTAATATTGAATTAGAAGAAAAATTATATTTTTTATTATTAGTCATATTTTCTATCAATTTATATTTATTAATTATTTCAGATGTTAATGTATTAAGACCTAATGCTTCTTCATTAATAATAATTCTAAATAAACAATTATTATTTCCTTTACAATTACCTAATAATAAATTAATTATGTTTTTTATATCTTCTTTTTTATATTTGTTAATTATTTCATATAATCCAACATTACCAAATAAATTATTTAAATCTCTAAGATCTAACTTCTTTGAACAATTACATTTATTCTTTATTCTTTCTGATTCATTTTTAGAAAAAATTCCTTTTAATTTTTGTTCTCTTTCTTTTATAATTTTAGTTAAAGTACCACTTACTAAATCTTCTAATTTCTTTTTATCTGCAATTCCATTAACAATTGAATTTTTATGATTATTTTCTAATTGTTCTACTAATTGACTTAAATTTTCTTCTTCTAAACATAAATTTTTCACTTCAGATGTTTCTACATCTAATATTTTATTAGTTGCTAATTTATTAACTATTTTATTTACTAAACTAAAACAATAAAAATGTTCAGGATTTTTACTTCTATATTCTCTTCTTTCTTCTTTAAAATTAAAATCAATAATTCTTAATATTGCACTATCTGTCATATTAGTAAATTTATTCTCTAATATTTTTTTAGCATTATCAAATGTAAATACATAATATAATTTTAAACTTAAATCTAAAGCTACTATATCAGATGCTTTATAATCTTCTTTTAAAATTTTAATCAATTTATTAACTTGACTTATATTTATACTATCAAATATATTAATAGGTATAATTAAACCATTATCAAATGTTATATTATTTTCATTTAAATCATTTTCTACATTAACTAATAATTTAAATTTAACATATATCAATAATTCTTTATAATTATTTAACTTTAATAACATTAAAGGATTTAATTTTAAAGTTTTAAATTCTTCTAATTGTTTTTCATCATTATTAAATTTTTGTAATATTTCTTTTTTATATTTTGAATAAAGTAAATTAGTTTTATCATAATCAAATAATGAAATTATAAATTTAAATTTTTCATCATTCAAATTCATTAAAAACTTTTTAATTGTATTTGAATATTTATCAATATTATTATTTTTAATAATTATCTTTAATTTTTCTACATCAGAATCCATAATTATTTCTAATACATTTTTATTATTACTTCTTATTGGTAATTTCATTAATTTATCATATATTTCTTCATTATTTAATATAGGACTAATTAGATTAGTTTTAGTTCTTAATATTAAACTATTGAATATTTTATTATCTAATTCTTTTAAATATGGATTATTTAATATCTCATTTAATTCATTAGTTGTTAATTTACAATATAACATATTAAATTCAACAAGAGTTAAACTAGATAAATATTTTATTATTTCAATATCACTTTTTAACATAAAATCTTTCATATTAGCCCTCCTTTTCATGTATTATAACACCTATAAGATAAAACTACAAATTATTAAGTATATCTCTTGCTGCTATTAAACCAGTTGCAGCAGCTGTAACTATATTACCTGCTTTACCAGCTCCATCACCTATAAAATAAATATTGTGATTTTCTAATTTCATATTTTTATTTGTTTCAATTTCATTACTGAAAAATTTAATTTCAGGTCCATATAATAATGTTTCCCCATTATTAACACCAGGTATTATTTTATCCAATATTTCTAATCCCTCAATAATATTTTTGATAATTCGATGTGGAAGAACAAGCGCTAAATCACCAGCCACAACATCTTTTAAAGTTGGTTCTATAAATCCTTTATTTATTCTATC
Source organism: uncultured Muribaculaceae bacterium (assembly GCA_964401535.1). Taxonomy (GTDB): domain Bacteria; phylum Bacillota_I; class Bacilli_A; order RF39; family UBA660; genus CAYNYX01. The sequence goes on from CAYNYX010000005.1 coordinate 18,697, forward strand.
TATATTAGATCTTCTTCCCATTCTTAAGTCTCTTAAAGTTTGAATTATTGGTTTACCAGCTCCTAAAGTATTAGCGATTTTAGCAATACATTCACCATATTCTCTAGTATTTGTTGCTGGTTCTGTTAAATTGACTCTTGATATGAATGCAAAATTAGAATTAGCTGATTTTTCATTTTTTAAAGCATGACCATTTACACATATATAACCATTATAGTTTTCTTTAGCAACAAAACCACCAGGATTTGTACAAAAAGTTCTTATTTGATCGTTATAAGTATCTGTTTTTATAAATATAGTTGGATCATATATTATATTAGTTATACTTGATAAAATTTCTTTTCTAACTTCTACTCTAACTCCTATTTCAATACTTTGTGATACATAAGGAATTGAGTATTTGTCAGCTAAATCTTGAACCCATTTAGCACCCGTTCTTCCTGGAGCAACTACAACATATTTAGTTTCTACATTACATTTTTTATTCAAATTTTCATAAACTACTTTATATGTATTATTACACTCATTTATATCAATTACATTAGCATTTTCTATTATTTCAACACCATTATTTATTAAATATGTACTAAAATCTTCAATATATTTAGGTAACATATCACTACCTAAATGTTTTTGTTTTATAATAAGTAAATTAGCACCAACTCTAGCTATTTTTTCTTCTAAAGCATAAGCTTCATCCATATTTGTTGGATATATTTTAGAATTCATATTAAATTTATTAAAAATACTTTCAGTATCATCTATTATTTTATAAGCTTCACTTATACTTAAATATTTAAATAAATCAGATTTACCTAATTTTGGTATAAAATTTAATTTACCATCAGAAAATGTTCCAGCTCCACCTATTCCAGATAAGATAGAACAAGGATTACAATTTAAACATTTATTATTCTTTTTCATTGGACAAATTCTGTTTTGAGCTAATTTACCTTTATCTAATAATAAAACTTTTAATTTTTTGTTTTTTTCTTTAAGTTCATAAGCTGTAAATAATCCAGCAGGACCTGCACCTACTATAACAACATCATACATA
>CAYNYX010000006.1:0-4904 GCA_964401535.1 uncultured Muribaculaceae bacterium
CGTTCACTTCAAAATTTTTTAGGCTGTGTGATGATTTATTAAGAATAAATGAAAGTATCAAAACTGAATCTTTTTATGATAATAAAGAATTAGTAGCTGCAATTGAAAATTGTAAGAAAAATAATTCTAATTTGCATATTATGGGATTAGTATCAGATGGTGGAGTTCATAGCCATATAAAGCATTTATTTGCTTTATTGGAATTATGTAAAAGAAAACAATTTAAAAGAGTTTATATTCATGCTTTTTTAGATGGTAGAGATACTGAACCTTTAGTAGCACCTAAATATATAAAAGAATTAACTGATAAATTAAATGAATATGGTTTTGGTGAAATAATTACTATTATGGGTAGATATTATGCTATGAATAGAGATCGTAATTGGAATTTAACTGATATGAGTTATAAAGCAATTGTAGATGGAATAGGTGTCTATAATGTTAATAATCCAGAAGAAGCTTTTAAAAAAGAATATGATGAGAATTTAACTGATGAATTTATGAAACCAACAGTTATTAAGTCTTTACCAATTAATTCTAATGATAGTATTATTACATTTAATTATAGATCTGATAGAATGATTCAATTAACAAGAGCAATTAAAAATATAAAATTTAATGAATTTAAAAGAAGATATATAAATCCTTATTATGTGACAATGACAGAATATGAGAATGAAGAATATACAAAAGATATAAAAATAGCTTTCAAAGATTTAGATATTAAAAATACATTAGGTGAATATATAAGTGATATAGGATTAAAACAATTAAGAATAAGTGAATTTGAAAAAAGATTTCATATTACATTTTATTTTAGTGGTGCTTGTGATGATAAATTTAAGGGTGAAGATAATATAATTTTAGAAAGATCTGATGTATTTACTTATGATGAATGTCCTAGTATGAGATCTACTGATATTACTAACGAAATAGTAAAAAATATTAAAAATTATGATTTTATTGCAGTTAATTATCCTAATGGTGATGCTTTAGGTCATACAGGTATGTTTGATAAGGTTATTGAAGGATTAGAAGCTTTAGATAAATGTTTAGGAAGAATAATAAATGAAACTAATTTAAATGATTATACTTGGATAATTACAGCTGATCATGGTAATTGTGAGAATATGATTGATGATGATGGAACACCAAATAAAATGCATACAACTAACCAAGTTCCTTTTATAATCGTTGATAATGCTTATAAATTAAACGATGGAAAATTATCAGATATAGCTCCAACTATATTAGAAATAATGGGTTTAGATAAACCAAAAGAGATGACAGGTAATTCTTTAATAAAACATTAGCAAGTTTTTGAAATTTTGGTGAAAAAAATGTAGATTTTATATTTTATATATGGTAAAATAATAATTAGGTGATAGTATGGATATTATGAATGACGTAAAAATTTCCTTAGATAATAATCCAGAGCTAACTGACTCTATTAAAGGTAATATTTATGAATTAATATTAATATTTCATGAAAAATTTACTAAAGTTAAACTTGATAATTTAAAATCAAAATTAGAAACATTGAAAATTTTAAAATTGAGTAAATTTGTAAATCCAGGAGTATCAATGTATGACATCAAAAAGAATATTATTTATTTAAATATAAGTGAAATGCAAAAGGGTTATGATATGAAACATATTCTTATGTTTGAACTTATAAATATAATAGCTTCTACAGATGAGTATACAGGATTTAATGTTGATGAAAAATATAAGGCTTTAAATATCGGATATACAGAGATTTTAACAAATTTCTTAGTTGGAAATGATAGTGAATTATCAGTATATCAATTTGAAGCATCTACAGCTAATTTAGTTTCAGTTTTAGTTGGAACAGAGACATTCTTTCAAGCATATTTTACTAATGATTTTGAAGTATTAGCAAGTAAAATGGTTGAAATGGGGGTAGTTATATCATGACATTTGATGAAATAATGGAACAAGCTGATGCCATAAGTATTGCTAAAAGTCATGGGGCAAAAGTTGATGAACAAAAGTGTGCCGAGGAGTTTGCTGTTTCTTTAGCAAATTTAATTAATCCAGAGGTATTAGGAATAGAAAAAGCTACACAATTTATTGAAACAACATTAGATGATGGTTTTCGTTTTTCTGACAAAACTAATCCTAATCATCCAATTAAAAGTACTATAATGTATGATTTTGTTGAAACAAATAAAATACAAAAAGATGATAATATAGGTAGAACAAGATAGTAAATATGATAAGTATTTACTTTTTCTTTGGGAAATAAGAAAATAATGACTTTTTATTTACATTTTTTTTAAGTAATGTTATAATGTATTTAATGATAAATGACAGGAGGGTGCGTAATATGGCGAGTTGTAAAGGATTTGGGAATTTTGTAAAAATAAAAGAACTTAAAGGGAAAATAGTTTTTCATTATTCTAATGGATTTATATTATATAGCAATAAAATAGATAGAACAAGAATTGGTAACATAAATATGAATGATTTATTTATTGGTTTTACTCAAGGTATAAATAAAGTAAATGGTGTTACTATTCCTGAAATAGAAAAATACATGTCTTTTTGGTTTGCAACAGGTGGAATCAATGATTTTAAGAGTTTAGGACAAATTATGCCTTTACCTGCTAAAGCATTGGAAATGACTATTAATCAGTACATAGAAAGAATATTATCAAATAAGAAAAGACAAGAAATGGAAAGAACAACTTATATTCCAGAAGCAATAGGAAAAAATATGGAAACTATGAAGCCTATGGATATTGAAACACAAGAAGAACCAAGCAAAATAAGAGCTGCTTAAGCTCTTTTTAATTTTAAATATTTAAGATTAAATAATATTCTTGTCCCATTTTTATTTACTGGGGAAAATATAAATGATAAAATGGATATAGGTGGTAGTATGAGTACAAATCATGATAAATTAGATATATTATTAAAAAAAATAGAATTGGAAGAAATCAACTATTCTTTTTTTACTGATGGAAAGTTAAATAAAATTAAAATAAATAAAGAAAATAATGAAGCTAATTTTATATTAGAATTAAAAAAAACATTACCATGTAATATATATAAAGAATTAAAAGAAAAAATTATAAATAATTTTAAAGAAATAAATAATATTATTATTACATTAGATATTGAAGAAGGAAATAATGATTTAATTATTGATTATTATAAATATTTTATGGAAATTTATATTAAAGATAATCCTTTATTAAGTTTATTTATTGATAACAATATAACTATAACTGATAAAATACAAATAGAAGTAGCAAACAATGGAGAAAAGTTAAAATTTAAATCAATAATAGATAAATTAGAAAAAGATTTTAAAAGAGTAGGATTTAAATATAATATAGAGATTATAATAAATGAAGAATTAAATGAACAAATAAAAAAAGAAATTGACGAATCATTAAATATGAAAATAGATATTCCTGAGATTATACCTGAAAAAGAAGAAAATGTTAAAAATAAATATATGAAAAATTTTAAAAGACCACCTTTAATAATTGATGAAGATGAAAAAGTATTAATAGGTAGAATTATTGAAGATGATATAAATAGAATTGATACTGTGTTTTCACCCGCAAGAAGTGTAACAATTGAAGCATATTTATTTCAAGATCCAGAAGTTAGAGATACTAAAACTGATTTAAAAATCATTACTTTAAAATTAACTGATGATACTGATAGTATATATGGAAAGATATTTGTAAATAGTGAAGAAGATTGTAATAAAGTAATTGGTAATATCAAGAAAAACAAATTTTATAAATTTAGAGGAGAAGTAAAAGAAGATTTATTTGCTAAAGAATTAACAATTACTATTAAAGATATAAATATATCGACTAGAGAAAAGAAAAAAAGAATTGATGACGCTGAAGTAAAAAGAGTAGAACTTCATGCCCATACTATGATGAGTCAAATGGATGGTGTAATGGATGAAATAGCATATGTAAAACAAGCTATTGATTTTGGACATAGAGCTGTTGCGGTTACAGATCATAATTGTGTTCAAAGTTTTCCACATGTTTATACAACAGTAAGAGATTACAATAAAGGATTAGATAAAGAAAAAGAACCATTTAAAGCTATATATGGAACTGAATTATTATTAATTGATGATACAATTAATATTGTTGTAAGACCAACCGAAGAAAGTTTATTAGATACTACTTATGTTGTTTTTGACTTTGAAACAACAGGTTTTAATGCTGGTGGTGGTGATTCTATAATAGAAGTTGGAGCAGTTAAAATCAAAAATGGTGAAATAATAGATAGATTTGATGAATTAATTGATCCTGGTAAAAAATTATCAACTAAAATAACTGAAGTTACTAATATAACGGATGAAATGTTAAAAGGAAAACCAAATGAAGAAGAAGTAATAAAAAGATTTATTGCTTGGTTTAAAGATATGCCAATGGTAGCTCATAATGCTAAATTTGATGTTTCATTTTTAGAAATGGCTTATCAAAAATATAATTTAGGAGAATTCAAGAATACAGTAATTGATACTTTAGAATTATCAAGAACATTAGATAATACATATGCAAGACATAGCTTATCAGCAATCGTTAAAAGATATAATGTTGAATTTGATGAAAATGCTCATCATAGAGCCGATTATGATGCTGAAGCAACTGCTTTAGTTTTACATCAAATGTTAGTAAAATTAAATAATCGAAATTATGAAAAAATAAGTAGTTTAGATTCTTTAGTTTCAAAAGATGAAATTCATAAATATGGTAGAGGATATCATGTTAATATATTAGCTAAAAATAAAATAGGTTTAAAAAATTTATTCAAAATTATTTCTTTAGCAAATACTAAATATTTATATAAAACTCCTAGAATTTTAAGAAGCGAATTAAATAATTTAAGAGAAGGATTAC
>CAYNYX010000006.1:4914-18750 GCA_964401535.1 uncultured Muribaculaceae bacterium
AGGTAGTGGTTGCTATGAATCAGAAGTATTTATTGAAGCTAGAAGTAAAAGTGATGAAGAATTAACCAATATCATTAATTTTTATGATTATGTAGAAGTTCAACCATTAGATTGTTATGATCATTTGATTCAAATGAGTGATTTTAAAAGTAAAATAGAATTGATTGAACATATTAAAAAAATAATTCATGTTACAAAAGAAGCTGGTAAAATTGTTGTAGCAACAGGAGATGTTCATCAATTAAATGATGAAGATAAAATATATAGAGAAATCATTGTCAATCAAAAAGTACCAGGTGGTGGTAGACATCCATTAGCTAGAAACGAAATCAAAAGTATACCATCATTATACTTTAGAACTACTAGAGAGATGTTAGAAGCTTTTGAGTTTTTAGATTCTGATTTAGCGTTTGAAATAGTTGTTACAAATACAAATTTAATAGCTGATCAAATAGATATTTTAGAAGTAATTATAGAAACTGGTGGTGTTCCTTTTTCACCAAGAGTTAAAGATGATAATGGTGAATATTTAGATTGTCCTAAAGTAGTAACAGAACTTGTATATGAAAAAGCTGCTTTATGGTATGGAGAAGTTTTACCTTATAATATTGAAGAAAGAATATCAAAGGAATTATATGGTGATATTGTTTTAACTGCGATTAAATATAATTTAAAAGATGTTGATGAAGAAGATTTAGAAAAAGAATCATTTAAAAAGTTACATGAAACAATAATTAGTGGTTTTGAAGGTGTTAAAAAGTTAATTAAGCAATATCTATTAGATACAATAGAAGAAGAATTAGATGATAAAGAATTAGATAAAAAACTAAAAAAATCATTAGGAGGTATAATAGGTGGGGGATTTGATCCAATTTACTTAATAGCTCAAAGATTAGTTAAAAAATCAAATGATGATGGTTTTTTGGTAGGATCTAGAGGTTCTGTTGGATCTAGTTTTGTTGCCACTTTAATGGGTATAACAGAAGTAAATCCCTTACCAGCACATTATAGATGTTCTAAATGTAAATGTAGCATTTTTGATGATAAAAATGGTAATGCATTGGGTGCAAAATATTCATCTGGATATGATTTACCAGATATGATATGTCCTAATTGTAATATAAATATGATAAAAGATGGACAAGATATGCCTTTCGCAACATTCTTAGGTTTTAATGCTGATAAAGTACCAGATATTGATCTTAACTTTTCGGATTTAAATCAAGCAGCAACTCATGAATATACTAAAGTTTTATTTGGTGTTGATAATGTTTATAGGGCAGGTACGATTGGAACTGTAGCTGATAAAACGGCTTATGGTTTTGTAAAAGGATATTTAGAAGAAAAGAATATCATTATGAGAGGTGCTAATATAGATCGTTTAGCGTTAGGTTGCACTGGAGTTAAGAGAACAACAGGTCAACATCCAGGTGGAATAGTAGTTATACCTGATTATATGGATGTATTTGATTTCACTCCATTTCAGTATCCTGCTGATGATCCGAACTCAGCTTGGAGAACAACTCATTTTGATTATCATGCTATTCAAGATGATGTATTAAAATTAGATATTTTAGGACATTCTGATCCTACCCAACTTAGAATGATAAAAGACTTAACAGGAACTGATGTTACAGCTGTACCTTTAGATGATAAAGAAACAATGGCGATATTTTTATCACCAACCCCTCTTGGTGTAACGAAAGAACAAATATTATGTGAAACAGGTACTCTAGGTATTCCAGAGTTTGGAACAAAATTCACCTTACAAATGTTAACTGATACAAAACCTAAAACTTTTGCTGAATTAGTTAAAATATCTGGTTTATCACATGGTACTGATGTTTGGCTTGGGAATGCTCAAGAATTGATTAAAAATAAAATAGTTCCATTTAGTGATGTTATTGGATGTCGTGATGATATTATGGTTTATTTAATGTATAATGGTTTACCAGCAATCAAGGCATTTAAAATAATGGAATTTGTTCGTAAAGGAAAAGCAAGTAAACCTAAAGAAAAAGAACAATGGTTAGAATATGAAAAAACTATGAAAGAAGCCGGTATAGCATCTTGGTTCATTGATTCATGTTATAAAATAAAATATATGTTCCCTAAAGCTCATGCTGCCGCTTATGTAATTAGTGCATTTAGAATTGCTTGGTATAAAGTACATATGCCAGTTTATTATTATGCATCATGGTTATCATCTAAAGCTACTGATTTTGATGTTGAATCGATGATTAAAGGTTATGATACGATTAAAAATAAATTGATGGAAATAACTGCTAAAGGTAATGAAGCAACTAATAAAGAAGCTGGTATATATGAATCTTTGCATGTTTGTTTAGAGGCAACAGCACGTGGTATGAAGTTTTTAAATGTTGATTTATATAAAAGTGAAGCCACTACTTTTGTAGTTAATAGTGAAAATGAGATTTATCCACCATTTAGTTCAATAGATGGACTTGGTGATACTGTTGCTCAAAATATAGTTGAAGAAAGAAAAAAACAAGAATTTTATAGTATTGAAGATTTACAAAAAAGAGCTAAAATATCTAATACTATAATTGATAAAATGAGATTTATGGGTATTTTGGATGGAATGGATGAATCTAGTCAATTAACATTGTTTTAGGAGGATTTATGAATATAAAAGAAAATATGCTTAAAAATGAGTTGAATTTAAGTGAATATGCTTCTTTAGATAAAGATGCTATTAGATTTAATAAAATGGATAGTGATATTAGAGGAGAATATTTTAGAGATATTGATAGGATTATTTATTCATTATCATATACAAGATATATTGATAAAACTCAAGTATTTAGTTTTAATGAAAATGATAATATTTCAAAAAGAATGACTCATGTTCAATTAGTTAGTAAGATAGCAAGAACTATATCAAGAGCTTTAAATTTAAATGAAGATTTATGTGAAGCAATAGCACTAGGTCATGATATAGGACATGTTCCTTTTGGTCATACTGGAGAACATATTTTAAATAATATAAGTTTAAAATATGATAATACTTATTTTATGCATAATATTGAAAGCGTAAGAAACTTGATGTATATAGAAAATGATGGTAATGGACTTAATTTAACTCTTCAGGTTTTAGATGGAATAATGTGTCATAATGGTGAATTTGTATGTGATAAATATTATCCTAAAAGTAAAACAAAAGAAGATTTTATAAATGAATATAATAATTGTTATAAAAATAAAGAAGTTGCTTCTAATTTAATTCCGATGACTTTAGAAGGATGTATAGTAAGAATTAGTGATATTATTGCTTATTTAGGAAGAGATATTGAAGATGCAGTAAGAGTTGGTATATTAGATATATCAAGTATTCCTGATAGTATAAAAAGTATATTAGGTGTTACTAATAAAGAAATTATTAACAACATTATTTTAGATATTATTGATAATAGTATAGGAAAACCTTATATAAAAATGTCTGATAAAATTTATAAAGCAATAGAAAATTTGAAAAATTTTAATTACAAAAATATCTATAATAAAGCTAATAGTGAAGAACAATTAGAATATTATGAAGAATTATTTAATGAAGTATTTAATTATTATTTAAATAATATAAATGAAGATAATAATATAAATAAATATTTTTTAAATTATATGAGTGATTCATATTTAAAAAATACTAGTGATGTTAGAAAAGTAATAGATTATATTGCAGGAATGACAGATGATTTTATAGCTAGTGAGTATGAAGAAATAAAAAAGAATGGATTGACAAATAAGATATAATTGATATAATGAAAATATCAGGAGGGTAAGAGTAATATGAGAAATGTATTAGAAAAAGAAAAGATTAAAGAATTAAGGATATTGTTGAATGATAAATTAAAAGAATATAACGGAGATGAACATATTTATTTAGATATAAAAAAAGATGTGTTCAATGCGATACTTTTTGGACAAACAATGAATGGGAGACAATTAACATCAAATATTAAATCAGCAGATATAATAAAAAAATTAGATTTAACTGATGCTGATTTTTATGATATTTGTATTACTGGATGGGATTTTAGTGAAAGCAAAGGAGTTAAAATAAATCCACAATCAATCAAAAATAAAGATTTATATAAAACAAGATTAAAAAATGTAGAAATAATTGGATCTTTTGATGGTTGTCGTATAATCAATGCAGATTTTACTGGAAGTAAAGGAGCTTTAATAAATCCAGAAACAATATTGGATAGAGATTTGCGTGGGGTCAATTTCGCAAATGCAAAAATATGTGGAAGTTTTGATGATTGTTTTATAGTTGGAGCAAGTTTTAAAGGAAGTAAAGGAGCTTTAATAAATCCGCAAACAATAAGAAATAAGGATTTATGCGCAGTTAATTTTGCTGATACTGAAATAATAGGAAGTTTTGATTATTGCAAGATATCAGGAGCCAGTTTTATTGGAAGTAAAGAGGTTAGAATAAATCCTAGAATGATTCAAGATGTTATTGATGCTAAATTATATAATATAGATTATACTCTTTGTTATGAAGGTGCAGAAATAATTAAAGATGAGGTAGATGAATTTGTTAGTACTATAGATAGTATAGAATCAGGTTTTCAAAAAGTAATGAAAAAGGTGTAAATATAAAAACTATTAGGAATCCTAATAGTTTTTGTTAATTTTGGAAGAAATAAATATAGGAAAATGATGTATAATAATGTAAAAGATGGATAAAAGTAGTTTTAATGATTAGAAAACTATGATATCATTAAAGTAGGAAGATTTGTTATGGATAGTGAAATAATGAGTGCAATTCAAAATGAAGAAAAAAGGATAAACAAAGAATTTATTGGACTAACTCAAGATATGACAAAAGAAGAAATAATAGCGTTATTTATTCAAGTAACAGAAATGAATAGTCAAAGAGATAGATCTCTACTTCAAACAATAAATGAATTATCAAGTGAAAAAGGTAGTCTTATATGTGCTAATGTATATAGTACATGTACTCAAGCAAAAGATGATTTACTTTATGACTTGCGCGCGAAACAAAATAAACAAAACCAATCAGAGAATGCTAAAATGTTTGATGATACAGAAAATTCATTACCAGGTAATGTTATAATGTAAATAAAGAAACAATTCAGAAAATATATGAATTGTTTTTATTATGATTGAAATTTTATTAAAAAAATGGTAAAATGAAATTGAATTTAAAAGTAGGTGATGAAATGGAAGAAACTAAAGTATATCTTACAAGTGATTTTGAAGATGCTTTAATAGAAGAAGTATTAAAGGATGTAACTGAAATTCTTGAAGAAAGAGGATATGATCCTATTAGACAAATTGTTGGATACTTAATGAGTGGAGATCCTGGCTATATAACAAGTCATAGAGAAGCAAGAAAGAAAATAGCAAAATTTGATAGGAATAAAATATTAGAATTTTTAGTAAGAAATTATAATAAATGAGAATATTAGGATTTGATTTAGGAACTAAAACTTTAGGTATATCTATAAGTGATATAACAGGGACTATTGCTAGTGTATATAAAACAATTAGATTTAATGAAAATGATTATAATTCTATAATTGAAGAAATTAAAAAAATTGTTTTAGAAGAAAATATAGAAAAAATAATCCTTGGTTTACCTAAGAATATGAATAATACTTGTGGTGATAGAGCCATGACTACTTTAGAATTTAAAAAAACATTAGAAGAAAATCTAAATATTGAAGTTATAATGCAAGATGAAAGATTAAGTACTGTAGAAGCAACTAACTATATGTTAGAATCTAATATAAGTAGAAAAAAAAGAAAGAAAAACATTGATTCTTTAGCAGCAAATATAATATTACAAACATATTTAGATAAAATGAAAGGAAAATAGTATGGAAAATAATGAAAAAATGACATTTCAAGTAATTAATGAAAAGGGAGAAAAAATAGAATGTGAAGTATTATTTACATTTGATTCAGATGAAACTAAAAAAAGTTATATGGTTTATACAGATAATACATTAGATGAAGAAGGTAATACAAAAGTATATGCTTCTATCTATGAAGAAATGGAAGATGGCGAAACAAAATTAATACCTATTGAAACAGATAAAGAATGGAAAATAATTGAAACAATTCTAGAAAAACTACAAGAAGAAGCTAGTAATCAATAATTATGAAAAAAGTAGTAATAGGTTTATTTGCTGTTATTTTATTAGGTATAGGAACTTTAGTGATTCTATATACAAATGGTATTAAAGCAGTAAGTAATAATACAGAAACAAAAGAAATTATAATTAGTAGTGGATCAACATATTCAAGTATTGCTTCATTATTAAAAGAAAATAACTTAATTAAATCAGAATTGTTTTATAAAATATATATAAAAATTAACAAACCAACTAATTTAGAAGCAGGTAAATATGTTTTGAGTGAAAGCTATTCATTAGAAAAAATTATTGAAGTTTTAGGACAAGGTGGAGAATCTACTGCTAAAACAGTAACAATTTTATTTAAAGAAGGACTTAATATGCGTGGAATTGCTTCTTTAATAGAAAAGAATACTAGTCATACAAAAGAAGATGTTTATAATACATTAAAAGATAAAGAATATATAAATAGTTTAGTTGAAAAATATTGGTTTTTAACTGATGATATGAAAGATGAAGATATTTATTATCCTTTAGAAGGATATTTATTTCCAGAAACTTATGAATTTTATTTAACTGATTCAATAAAAGATATATTTGGAAAAATGTTAGATGAATTTGGTAAAAAAATCGAAAAATTTAAAGAAGATATTGAAGAATCAGATTATTCTATTCATGAATTAATTACTTTAGCATCTATAGTAGAATTAGAAGGTGCATCAAGTAAAGATAGAGCTGGAGTAGCTGGAGTATTTTATAATCGTTTAGATGATAATTGGACTTTAGGTAGTGATGTTACAACATATTATGCAGAAAAAATGGACGATTGGTCTAATAGATTAACACAAAGTCAATTAGATAAATGTAATGCTTATAATACAAGAGGAACTTGTTTTAGTGGTTTACCAGTAGGACCAATAAGTAATCCAGGTTTAGAGTCATTAGAGTCTGTTTTTGAACCAGAAGAACATAATTATTACTATTTTGTGGCTGATTGCAGTGGTAAAACTTATCTAAATAAAACTGAATCTAGTCATGATAAAACAATTAAAGAATTAAAAAATAGTAATAATTGGTGTGAAAAGTGATAGAAAAACTAGAAGAATATGCTTTAAATAATAATGTACCTATTATGTTAAAAGATGGTATTGAGTTTTTAACTGATTATATTGAAAAAAATAATGTAAGAAATATATTAGAAATAGGTACAGCTATAGGATATTCAAGTATTAAAATGGCTTTAGTTAATAAAGATATAACTATAACAACAATTGAAAGAGATGAAATAAGATATAATGAAGCTATTAAAAATATAGAAGAATTTAATTTAAATGATAGAATTAGAGTTATATTTGATGATGCTTTTAATGTAAATTTAAATGAAAAATTTGATTTAATATTTATTGATGCAGCTAAGAGTCAATATATTAAGTTTTTTGAAAAATTTAAAATTAATTTAAAAGATAATGGTACTATTATATCTGATAATTTAGAATTTCATGGATTAACTAAAAGTAATGATATTAAAAATAGAAATACTAGACAATTAGTTAGAAAAATAAATGAATATGTAGAATATTTAAAAGAAAATAAAGAATTTGATACTAAGTTTATTAGTATTGGAGATGGAATAGGTATAAGTAAAAGGATTTAATAAATCCTTTTTCATTGACTAAAAACTTATTTAATTATATAATTAACATAATAGATAATAGCAAAAACTAATTTGGAGGAAGTATAAAAAAGAGAATAATATTTTTTATAATTTTTTTATTTTTAATATTACCAAGTAATGTTTTTGCATATACAAAAAGGGTATTAGTTATAGAAATTGATCCTTATTTAACTACTAAAGGTAAAAAAGTAAGTGATTTTTTAGGACAAACAGGGAATGTAGACCAAATGATTTCTAATTTGAAAAATGATATTTCTTATGGTTCTAATAATAATGTTAACGTAACAATAGTTGGAAGAGAAAGACTAGATGAATTTCCTACTTATAAAGAATCAGTAACTTTATTAAATGGTACAACATCTTATAGATTTGATGAAGAAACTTATTTGTCTATATTTAATAATGGATGGTATGGTTGGTGGAATACAAGTAATCCAGATTTTAAAAAAATGGATTCTCAAAAATTATTTGATTATGAATATATACTAAATAAATTTAATTTAGTAGCAAGAAGAAATAAAAATGAATTTGATGAAGTTTGGATGATAAGTATAGATCCAGTATCAGCTTACGAAACAGTAATGGTTGGATCAACATCTTATTGGGTTAATGGTATCGCAATAAACAAAAATTGTCCCAATTTCATAATGTCAGGATTTACTATATCTAGAGTAGATTCAGCACTAGAGTGTTTAGGACATGCTTCAGAACAAATCTTAAAAAAAGTTTTTACACAAAGTTATGATATATATGGAAAAGGATTAACAATTGATAAAAACAAACAAAATTTATGGGAAAAATTTACATCAACACCTTATTCGGTTGGTTTTTCAGAAGTAGGTAATGTTCATTTCGCACCTAATAGTACAAAAGATTATGATTGGTTAAACGCAACTTATGTTGATTCAGCTTGGATAGATTGGAAAAACAATTATCCTAATTTAACTGGTCAAACTGTTAAAACCAATTACAAAACTTGGAATTCAACAGGAAATAGTTATTATGATGGAAGATATTATCATAGATGGTGGTTTTCACTTATGCCACATGTATCTGGTAGAACTAATGATGGCTATTCTAATAATTGGTGGGATTATTTATATACTTTCGATTTTGTTAAAAAAATTACTAGTAATCAATCAATTTATAATTATAATATAGGTGATAATATATCTAATATTACATTTAAAAGAACATACAATTCTAATAGTGTTAAAAATTATACTGTAGTTGGTAATGAAACAAATATATTAATAGGTAATAATACTGTAATAGGATATTCTAATGGTTCTTTAAAAGCGTTAAAAGCAGGTTCAACAACAATAAAATGTTGTTTTGATGGGAAATGTTCGTCTAGCACGGTTGTTGTTAAAGAAATACCTACTACACCGGAAATACAAGGTGGAAATGATAATTGGAGTAATATTCCTGTAAGAATAAGTTTGAAAACACCATCAGCATATTCAGGAACCATTAAAAATTATGAATATTATATAAGTACATCAAATAATAGTTTGGAAAATGGTACTTGGGCTGTATTTAATGATTATGTGAATATTGCTAAAAATGGTACAAATTATATTTATGTTAGGGCGGTATCAACAGATTCTAAATATTCAAAAAATTCATTACCACAAATGGTTAAAGTAGATACTCAAACCCCTAAAACTCCGTCACTTGAAATGGTTTCAAATTTAAAAAATGTTGTTAAAATTAAATTAAAAGAAAAAAGTGAAGCTTTAAGTGGTATAAAAGAATATCAGTATTATATAAGCACTGCTGCTTTTATGCCTGTTAATGGAGAATGGGTAAAAATAGACAATTCTAATGATTTTTCAATCAATAAATTGGGTACTTATTATGTTTTTGTAAGAGCAATATCAAATAGTGGTAATATTTCTAATACAATAAGTCCTTTAGCTGTAACAAATATACTTCATGAAGATCCTAAAGAATGGATTCCTGTAGTGCAGGGTGGAAGTGAAAATTGGAGTAAGGAAAATATAAGGATAGAACCAACTACTCCTTCAATGTATGAAAGATTTGTTTCTACATATGAATGTTATATAAGTACATCAAATACAAGTTTAGTAAATGGTAATTGGCATCCTTTTACTACTTCTATTGATATAAATAGAAATGGTATAAGCTATGTTTATGTAAGAGCAATAATGACTGATTCAACATATTCTAAAGTTTCATTACCACAAATGATAAAAATTGATAAAACAAATCCTGAAGCGCCATCTTTAGAAGTGATTTCTCAACAAAAAGGAATAACAAAAATTAAATTAAAGCAAGAAAGTGAAGCTTTAAGTGGTATAAAAGAATATCAGTATTATGTGAGTACATCTAATACTCTTGAAAACGGTGAATGGAAAAAAATATCTGATTCTAATGATTTTGAATTGACACAAGTAGGAACATATTATGTATTTGCAAGGGCAATATCAAATAGTGGAGTTATAGGTGATATATCTAATTATTTAAAAATTACAAATGTTGCTTATGAAGATCCTAAAGAATGGATTCCTGAAATACAAGGTGGAAATGATATTTGGAATAGTCAAGCTGTTAGAATAAGCGTTGTTACTCCTTCAAAATATATTTCAGAAATAAAAAATTATGAATATTATATAAGTACATCAAATACTAAATTAGAAAATGGAACATGGAAAACATTTAATAATTTTGTAAATATTGATAAAAATGGTATCAATTATATTTATATAAGGGCTGTAACAAATGATAATAATTATTCAAAGAATTCATTGCCCAAAACTATTAAAATAGACAATTTAAAACCAAAGATACCAATAATTGAAATTGTTGAACAAAAAGATGGAATAACTAAAATCAAAATAAAAGAAAAAAGTGAAGCTTTAAGTGGTATAAAAGAATATCAATATTATGTTAGTGATTCTTTAACAATTAAAGGAAATGAATGGAAAACTATAGATAAATCTAATGAATTTTCTGTAGCAGATATTGGAACATATTATATTAGAATAAGAGCATTATCAAATAGTGGAGTTTTAAGTGATAATTCAAGTCCTTTAATTATAACTAATATTTTATCTAAAGATATTGAAAAATGGACACCTATAATACAAGGTGGAAATGATATTTGGAATAAAGAAGCTATAAAATTAAGTATTGATACTCCAATAGCGTATAAAAATAGTATAAAAAATTATGAATATTATATAAGCACATCCAATACCAAATTAGAAAATGGGGTATGGAAACCATTTACTGATTTTGTTAGTATAGATAAAAATGGTATCAATTATGTTTATATAAGAGCTTTAACAAAAGATTCTAAGTATTCTAAAAATTCATTACCAGTAATAGTTAAAATAGACAATTTGAAACCTAAAACACCAATAATTGAAATTGTTGAACAAAAAGATGAAATAACAAAAATCAAAATAAAAGAAAAAAGTGAGGCTTTAAGTGATATAAAAGAATATCAATATTATATAAGTGATTCTTTAGTACCTATATATAGTGAATGGATTAAAATAGATAATTTTTCTGATTTTGTGGTAAATAAGATAGGAACATATTATATATTTGTAAGAGCACTATCAAATAGTGAAATGGTAAGTGATAATTCTGAACCATTAATGATTGTTAATGAAAAACCTATAGAACCTATAATTTGTAATATTTTCTCAAACTTTATTATAGAAAATAATGATATTAATGTTAGTGAAGATGTTATGGAATATCAAATAAAAACTGAAGATTCTAAATTAAATTTTAATATTACTTCATGTGAAAATGTTACTTATGAAGTTTTAAATAATGAAAATTTAAAGAACAATTCTTTAGTAACTGTTACATTTAAAAAAGATGATGAAAATTATAATTATTTATTTAAAATTATAAAAAAAGAAGATAATAAAATAATAATTATAACAAGTATTATTATTGGATCATTAGGAACAATAACATTATCAATATGGTATTTAAGAAGAATGTTACGATTAAGAAAATTATATAGTAATAAAACCTCTATTTAGAGGTTTTAAATTTAACTATGGATTTTTAGATTTATTTAATATATAATAAACAAAGGAAGTGATGGTATGACTAAAATATTAGTTTCTCCTTTAAATAAAGAAATGATTTATGATATAAAAGATTATGTAGATGGTTATATAATAGGTTTAGATAAATTTTGTGTTAATTTTAATACCTTTTCTTTAGATGAAATATTGGATATTATAAATTATTGTAATTTAAATAAGAAAGAAATATATATTTGTTTAAATAAAAATATTCATAATAATGAAATAGATAATTTAAAAGAAATATTAGTTAAATTTAATAATATAAATGGCTTATTATTTTATGATAATGGCACAATAAATTTAAAAGAAAAATTAGATTTAAAATATGACTTAATTATATCTAGTGAACATCAAGTATTAAATTATCAAACTATTAATTATTATAGAGAATATAATATAAATAGTGTTTTAATAAGTTCTGATATAACATTAAGAGAAGTATTTGAAATAAAAGAAAATACAAAATCTAAAATAATATTACCAGTATTAGGATATTTACCTATGTTTGTATCACATCGACATTTAGTTAAAAATTATTTAAATAAATTTAATTTAAAAGATAATTCTAAAATAAATTATATGGAAAAAGAAGGTAAAATTTATCCTTTAATTGATAATGAAATAGGTACTATGGTATATTCTAGTGATATATATAATATTTTAGATGAATTAGATAATATAGGAAAAAACAATATAGATTATATATTATTGAATAGTTTTTTAATTGATAATTTTAGTGAAATAGTTAAAAAAGTATATAATAAAGATATTAAAAATATAGATAAATTAATAGGTAAAACAAGTACTTATTTTAAAGATTTAGAAACGGTATATAAGGTGAAATAATGAGTGAATTATTAGCTCCAGCAGGAGATTTAGAAAGATTAAAAATTGCCTTATTATATGGTGCTGATGCTGTATATATAGGGGGAAGTTTATATGGTTTAAGAGCCAATGCTACTAATTTTAGTATTGAAGATATAAAAGAAGGAGTAGAATTTGCTCATAAATTAAATAAAAAAGTATATGTAACAGTTAATATAGTTTTACATAATAAAGAATTAAAACATCTAAATTCATATTTAAAAGAATTAGATACTATTGGAGTAGATGCAATAATAGTAAGCGATTTAACTGTAATAAAAGAAGCCTTAAAAAACACTAATTTAGAAATACATTTATCAACTCAAGCTAGTACTTTAAATAAAGAAGCAGCAGAATTTTATAAAAAAATAGGTGTAAAAAGAATAGTTTTAGCTAGAGAAATGACATATGATGATATAAAAGATATAAGAAAAAATGTAGATATTGACTTAGAGTGTTTTATTCATGGTGCAATGTGTGCTTCTTATAGTGGAAGATGTGTTTTATCTAATTTCTTAACAAATAGAGATGCTAATAGAGGCGGATGTGCTCAAATATGTAGATGGGATTTTGATTTATTAGATAAAAATAAAAATAAAATAGAAGCAGAAAAAGATTTCACTTTTTGTTCTAAAGATTTATCTATGATAGAACATATAAAAGAAATGATTGATTTAGGAATAAAATCTTTTAAAATAGAAGGAAGAATGAGATCTGTTTACTATATTGCTAATGTTGTTAAAACTTATAGAGAAGCTATAGATAATTATTATAAAGGAATTGAATATAATAAAAATCATAAAAAAATATTAGATGAAGTAGCAAATAGAGATTCGATTGTTCAATTTTTTGATGGAAATAGTGATTATAATTGTAATTATTATAATGGAAGAATGGAAGTATCAAATCAGGACTTTTTAGGGATAGTTTTAGATTATAAAGATGGTATTGCTACAATAGAACAAAGAAACTATTTTAAAAAAGGCGATAAGGTTATATTTTTTGGTCCTAATTTAGAGGAAACTGAATATAATATTGATAAAGTATTTGATAGTGGAGAAGAAATAGAAAGGGAAGTAATCTAAAATAA
>CAYNYX010000007.1:0-2690 GCA_964401535.1 uncultured Muribaculaceae bacterium
CAAAAATAAAAGTAAACACTTTTTTATTTGTGTCTACTTTTACTTTATCACTTCAGTATTATTATAATATCCTTTTTATTTTAAATTAGAAAGAGATTATAAAATAATCTTGAATTTTAAGATTATTTTTAAACTATTAATAAAAATTTTTGTTAAACTTTTTTTATTTTTGTTAAACTTTCTAATTTGTTTTTAATTTCTTCATATTTATCTATTTCAATATTTAAATCATATGTTACTAATTCATTATAATTTCTATTATTTAAAATATAATCATTTAATAAATTATTTATTTCATTTTCTAATTCATATTTAAAAGTAATAATAATATTTATATATTTTTTTAAAGGAATAATATCTTTAATGCTATCACTAACACTTTTACTATAAGCTCTTAGAAGCCCACCAGCACCTAATTTAATACCACCAAAGTATCTAACAACAATACATAAAACATGGTTTAAGTTATTTTTCTTTAAAACATTTAAAATAGGTAATCCTGCTGTACCAGATGGTTCTTTATCATCACTAAATCTAATATTATTATCTAATATATACGCATAACAATAATGATTAGCAGTTTTATATTCATCTTTTATTTTTAAAATTAAATCATCAATTTCTTCTATAGTATTTACTTTATAAATTAAAGTAATGAATTTAGATTTTTTAATTTCATAAGTATTTATTATGTTTTCCTTAATTG
Organism: uncultured Muribaculaceae bacterium; assembly: GCA_964401535.1. Taxonomy (GTDB): domain Bacteria; phylum Bacillota_I; class Bacilli_A; order RF39; family UBA660; genus CAYNYX01. The sequence goes on from CAYNYX010000007.1 coordinate 707, forward strand.
TATACATAAAATCACCAAGTTAATTTTATCATGTTAATGAGAATTTGACAAATAAGATTAAAAATGTATAATATTTATATGAAAGAGGGGGAAATAATGAAAAATAATAATGATATTAAAAGACTCACTCAAATTAGAAAAGAAATGGAACAAATAAAAGAAAAAGCTATGGAACAAGAAATGAGTTTAGAAGCTTCTATTTTTAAATTAGAATTTTCAGCAAGAACTCACAATATTTTAACAAGAGCAGGTATTAAGAAAATAAACGATTTAGCAAGCCTAAATCCTAAAAAAATAGAAAATATTCCTTTATTAGGAAACAATAGTTATATTGAGATCATAACTAAATTTTATAACAACGGATTCTTATTTAATGAAGAATTAGAAGATCAAAGATATAAAAAAATGTTTTATGGAATGGGTATTTTAATTGATAATTCTATAGAAGATAGTAAAAAGAGATAATATAAATTATTTCTTTTTTGTTAATTGTTTTAAATAGTATTATTTGATATACTAAATAAAAGGTGATTATTATGTTTAAGGAAAAATTATCTTTAGTTCCTACTAATCCTGGTTGTTATATGATGAAAAACAAGGATGGATTGATTATATATGTAGGTAAAGCAAAAAATTTAAAAAGAAGAGTTTCTTCTTATTTTAATCGTACTCATACTGGTAAAACAGCTAAATTAGTAAGTGAAATAAGTGATTTTGATTATGTAGTAGTAAATAGTGAAACAGAGTCATTAATATTAGAAATAAATTTAATTAAAAAACATGATCCTAAATATAATATATTATTACGAGATGATAAGAGTTATCCTTATATTGAATTAACTAATGAAATAGTACCTAGATTACAAGTAGTTAGAAATGTAAATAGAAAGAAAAACAAAACAGGTTTATTTGGACCATATCCTAATGTTACAGCAGCTAAAAATACTGTTAATTTACTTAATAGAATGTATCCTTTAAAAAAATGTAAAAATGGAAAAGATTTATGTTTATATTATCATATTAATGAATGTTTAGGATATTGTAAAAATAATATTGATTTAACAAAATTAAACGAAATGAAAAGTGAAATATTAAGTTTCTTAAAAGGTGATCATCAATTTATAACTAAAAAAATAATAGATGAAATGAATAAATATAGTGAATCTCTAAATTTTGAAAAGGCTAAAGAATTAAAAGAATTATTAGATTATATAAATGTAACTTTAAAACATCAAAATGTTGAAATACATGATTTATCAGATATAGATGTATTTGGTTATAATGAATATAAAGGTTATATATGCATGCAAGTATTCTTTATAAGAAATGGTAAAATAGTAGAAAGACATTATAAAGTAATGCCTATTATAGGTGAAATAGAAGAACAAATAACTAGTTATGTCGCAACATTTTATGATAAAGGAGTATTACTACCTAAAGAAGTATTAGTTCCTTCTATAGTTGATACTAAATTAGTAAGTGATTATTTAAATATAAAAGTTTTAGTATCTTTAAAAGGTGATAAGAAAAGAATAGTTGATATGGCTAATAATAATGCTTTAATTATTTTAAAAGAAAAATTTGAACTTATAAATAAGAATGAAGAAAGAACTGTTAAAGCTAATGAAGAATTGATGGAAGTTTTAAAATTAGATAAATTAGATAGAATTGAAATATTTGATAATTCTAATTTATTTGGGAATTATAATGTATCTGGTATGGTAGTATATACAAATGGATTACCTAATAAAAATGAATATAGAAAATTTAAAATAAGTTTTAATAAAAATGATGATTATAATACAATGAGAGAAGTTATTTATAGAAGATATTTTAGAGTTTTAAAAGATAATTTAGTAAAACCTGATTTAATAATAGTAGATGGTGGTAAAGGGCAAATTAGTGTTGCCAAAGAAGTAATCGATTCTCTTAATTTAAATATAAAAGTAGTAGGTTTAAAGAAAGATGATCATCATTCTACATC
>CAYNYX010000007.1:2700-3564 GCA_964401535.1 uncultured Muribaculaceae bacterium
AGTGGATAATGAAGAAGTTAAAATAAATAAAGAATCTAATTTATTTTATTATTTAGAAAGAATGCAAGATGAAGTTCATAATTTTACAATAAATTATCATAAACAAATAAGGAGTAAAGGAGCTTTATCGAGTATATTAGAGAATGTATCAGGTATAGGTGAAGTAAGACAAAAAGAGTTACTTAAAAAGTATAAAAATATTACTAAAATGAAAGAAGCAAGTATTGAAGAATTAAGCTTAATATTACCTAAAGATATAGCAGTTTCTTTAAAGGAGTTTTTAAGTAGTATTGAAAAATAGATTTTAAATCTATTTTTCTTTTAACATAAATTTTAAAAAACTATTGACATATATTAACAAAAATGTTAATATATATTTAATGGAAATGAGTAAAGAAAGGAGGACTCATTAGAAAGAGGTGCTATTAAGTTGAAGATAGATAAAACAAAATTTGAAAAAGAAATTAAAAAAATTAAGAAGCATTATAAGGAACAAGAAAAATTAGATAAAATTATAAATCATATAAAAATGTGTGATACTATGGAAATATTAGAAAATCATTCTATTTCTAAAATATATGAATTTGAACCTTTAAAACATGAATTGAATGGATATTATAGTTTTAATTTATGTAAAAAAGGTGGTGTAATTAGATTGATTTTTACAGTTGATAGAGTTAATAATATAGTTATATTAGAATATATTAGTATGGATCATTATGATGATTTTAAGAATAAATTAAAATAAATAATATAAAAATAGGAAGTGATAAAAATGAAAAGTATAAGATTTAAGGATTATCTAATAGATTATTTAGAGTATAATAACATTACTAATAAAGAATTTGCTAATAGAATAAATAT
>CAYNYX010000007.1:3574-8997 GCA_964401535.1 uncultured Muribaculaceae bacterium
ACGCCTAAGCATCTTATTGATATTTTGTCTGGTGAAAGAGATATATCTTCACAAATAATTACTAATATATCGCTTGTAACTAATATACCCATAGATTATATATATAAAATAGAATCAAATTATAAATTTGAACAAAATATAAAAGAATATTTGGAAAAGGAAAATTTAACAGAGACTAAATATTTAAATAAATATGAATATAAATATTTGATAAAAGAAAATTATTTAAATTTTATTGATAGTGAAGATAAAATGGAAATTATAAAAGATATATTAAAATTTTTAAGAGTACCAAATCCAGAAAAGGTATATGAAATTGATAAAACAGCATATTATAAAAGTAAAAATGATAAACCAGAATTGTTACTTTTATGGTTAGAAAAATGCTATAGAGAAACATTGAATCAAACAGTTGATAAGTATAAAAATGAAAACATTGACAATTTGATAAATTACATATTTTTGTGTGCAAAAAAAGAAGTATTTAATGAGCAAGAATTAATTCAAGAATTTAATAAAAATGGTGTTTTTTTAGTTATATGTGATGATATACCTGGATCAAAAATAAGAGGAGCATTTAAAGTACATCGTGGTATTCCTGCAATATATATTACACATAAGCATAATAGACTTGCAGATATTTATTTTGCATTATTCCATGAGTTAGCACATTTAAAATCCGATTTCAATAAAGCACAAGCAACAAGTTTAATATCTTTTGATGAAATTATAGATGATAGTGAAATTAAAGCAGATAAGCAAGCATATAATTGGATGATTCCTAGCGATTACTATAAAAATGTTTGTTGCAAAAAAGATTATAAAATTGAAAAAGAAATTATTTATCCGAAATCATTTGTTGTATATTTATTAGCACAAGATAAATTATTAAAATATAGTGATTTAAAGTATCAAAAATATAATATATTGATAAATAGATTTTAAATCTATTTTTCTTTTAACATAAATTTGATATAATTATAAAGAAGGTGATATGTATGCCAATCATAAAAGTAATGGATGAACTTTTAGCAAATAAAATCGCAGCTGGTGAAGTAGTAGAAAAATGTGCATCTGTTGTTAAAGAATTAGTAGAAAATAGTATTGATGCTGGTGCTACTGAAATTAAAATAGATTTAATTGAAGCTGGAACTAAAGAAATAAAAGTAGTTGATAATGGGAAAGGTATGGATAGGGACGATGCTATTTTAGCATTTACTCCTCATGCAACAAGTAAACTATATACAGAAGATGATTTATTTCATATAAATACTTTAGGTTTTAGAGGTGAAGCTCTAGCATCTATTGCTTCGGTTTCTAAAGTTGAACTAATAACTTGTCAAAATGAAGTAGGAACAACTATTAAAATTGAAGGTGGAAAAATTATTAGTGTCGAAAATTCTCAATCAAGAATTGGAACAGTAGTAAAAATATCTGACTTATTTTATAATACTCCAGCAAGATTAAAACATATTAAAAGTTTATATACAGAACTTGCTAATATAACAGAATATATTGATAAAATAGCATTATCTAATCCTAATATTAGATTTATTTTAACAAACAATAATAGTGTTATATTAAATACTGATGCTTCATCTAATTTACTTAAAACCATTAAAAATATATATGGAATAGATGTTGCTAAAAAAATGATATATATTAGTGGTGAAAATGATGATTACACTGTAGAAGGATATATGTCTTTACCAGAACTTCATCGAAGTAATAGAAATAATATGATTACTATTGTAAATAATAGAGTTGTTAGAAATACTGAATTAAATAGAATTATAAATGATAGTTATCATTCATATAAACCAGATAATAGATATCCTATAGTTGTAATTAAAATAGAAACTGATCCTAGTATTATAGATGTAAATATCCATCCTACTAAAATGGATATAAAGTTTTCAAAATTAGAAAGTTTATTAGATTTAATTAGTAGTTTAATTAAAGAAAAATTAGGTGTTAAAAATCTTATTCCTAATATAGAAGTAGTAAAAGAAAAACATGAAGAAATTAAAATAGATTTTAATAAACCAGAATTAGAAATTATAAATGATTTAGTAGAAGAAAATATAAATACAATTAAAGAAGATGATACTAATTATTTTATAAATGAAGATTTAATTAGTAAAGAAATAGATAATAAAAAAATAGAAGAAACAAAAGAAGAATTACCAGATTTAGATTTTGTTGGTATTGTTCATGCTACATACATAATTTGTCAAAATGATACAGGTATGTATTTAATAGATCAACATGCTTTAAAAGAAAGAATAAATTATGAATATTATTTAAAAAAATTAGGAGAAGTAACAGATAATAAAATATCTTTATTATTTCCGATAACCATGGAATTTTCAAATACAGAATTTATTATTTTAAAAGAAAAAATGGAAATATTAAAAAAATTAAATTTTGATGTAGAAGAATTTGGAATAAATTCTATAATAATAAAATCCCATCCTACTTGGTTAAGAACAGGATATGAAGATTTATCAATTAGAAAAATAATTGAAATAATTATAGATAAAAATACAGATTTTAGTATAGAAAAATTTAATGAAAAAATTGCCACAACATTATCTTGTAAAATGGCTATTAAAGCTAATGAATATATATCAGAAGAAGAAGCAAAACAATTATTAAAAGATGCAAAAAAATGTATAAATCCATATAATTGTCCACATGGTAGACCAACAATTATATTTTATTCAAAATTAGAATTAGAAAAATTATTTAAAAGAACAGGTTTCTAATTCGACAAATTTTAGTTAATTAGTGAGTTATTATATTATTAGGTGATAAAATGAAATATTTTAAAATAATATTATTAGCAGTATTAATTGGCTTTTTTTGTACCTTATTTGTTATAAAAGGATATAGTTCTGATAAGATAATATCTGTAGGTGAAAAAGTTTATTTTTTTCAATATGGAGTATATTCTAATATAGAAAGTTTAGAAAAAAATACGCTTGGTTTAGATAAATATATTTATAATATAAATAATAATTTATATCATGTTTATATAGGTATAACTAAAAATAATGTAGAAAAATTAACCAATTATTTTAAAAGTAAAAATTATAATATTTATATAAAGGAAATAGAAATAAAAGATAATAAATTTCTTGAATTATTAAATACTTATGATAAATTGATAGAAAAAACAGATGATAAAACATCTATAAAAGTAATTCAAAATAAAATATTAGAAAGTTATAAGGAGGTAAATTGAATATAAAAATAAAAGAAATTCCTAGTTGTGAAAGACCTAGAGAAAGATTAATAAATAATGGAGTTGAGAATTTAAATAATGAAGAATTATTATCTTTAATATTAAAAAGTGGTACTAAAGATATGTCAGTTAAAACAGTAAGTTTAAATTTAATAAAATATGTTAAAAATATAACAAATTTAAAAAATATAAGTTTACAAGAATTGCTAAGTATTAAAGGAATCGGTATGTCTAAAGCTTGTTCTATATTAGCGCTTATAGAACTTAATAAAAGAATGAATGAAGTAAATATAAGTAATATTAAATTAATTACTCCTGATATAGTATTTGATTATTTTAAAAATAAAATAGGTGATAAAAATCAAGAATGTTTTTATTGTATTTATTTAGATAGTAGTAAAAAAGTATTAGAAACAAAATTAATATTTATGGGAACTATAAATGAAAGTATAATTCATCCAAGAGAAATATTTAAAATAGCTTATCAAGTTAGTGCAACCAGTATTATATGTATCCACAATCATCCAAGTGGTAATATAACACCAAGTAAAAATGATATAGTTGTAACAGAAAATTTAGTTAAAGTGGGTATGTTAATGGGTATAAATATAATCGATCATATTATAATATCTAAAAATAATTATTATAGTTTTAAAGAAAATGGTAAAATATAATAAATTAATGAATAAAACTTTTAAAAAATAAGAAAATATAATATACTAAGTATAGGTGATAATATGAAAAAAATTGATAAAAAATATAAAATAGTCATTCTTTTATTTATTATTGCCTTATTGCTTGGAACAATAAATATAACAGTAAAAAAGGAAAGAAATTTAACTATATTTGAATCAGCTATAAAAGATAGTGTTTTATTTATAAGTGATATAGTATTTAAACCTATTAATTATGTAAAAGATAAAATAGATGAAAAAAAAGTAAAAGATAATTTATATGAAAAATATAAAGATTTAGAAAATAGAATCGAATATACAGAAAGTTTAGAAGCCAAATTAAAAACATATGAAGATGAAATAAAAAAATTAAAAGATACTTTAGAATTAAATACAATATTAACAGATTATTTGTATTTAAATGCTACTATTGTTAATAGAAATATTGGTTATTGGTATGATACTATAACTATTGATAAAGGTTCTAAAAATGGTGTTAAAATAGGGCAAGCAGTTATAAATAATAGTGGTTTAATAGGTAGAGTTATTAATACATCTAATTTTAATAGCACGATTAAATTATTAACCGCAAGCAATACTAATAATAAAATGTCAGTAGAAGTATTATCTAATGATAAAGTATATTATGGTTTATTATCAGGATATGATAAAGAAAGTAACACCTTTATAATAGAAGGTATATCTAGTAGTAGTAAAATTGAAATAAAAGATAAAGTTGTTACATCTGGTTTAGGTAATAATTATCCAAAAGGATTATTTGTTGGATATGTAGATAGTATAACAACTGATAATTATGATTTAGGGATGATTGTTAAAGTTAAACCTAATGTTGATTATAATGATATTGAATATGTTACTATAGTTACAAAGAGGATAGTAGAATGATTATATATTTTATTATATCTTTCATATTAGATGGTTATATATTAAGTAGTAGTATTTTTTATCCTTTATTTACATTAGTATCAATAATAGTAACATATCAATATTTTAATAAAAAAAGTAATAATTATTTAATTGTTTGTTTTATATTAGGTTTATTATATGATGTTGTATACACAAATACATTTTTATTAAATGGACTAATATTTGTATTATTAGGTTATTTAATAAAGATAATAAATAAAAAAATTCATATAAATAGTTTGACTATAATATTTGAAACGATTATAATAATATTAGGATATAGAACTTTAAATTTTATAATTTTAAATTTAAGTAATTATAATATAGAACTTATTGTTTTATTTAAAAGTTTTTATGAATCAATAATATTAAATATTATATATGTTTTTATAACATATAATATTTGGTTAATTATAAGAAAGAAGTGAAAATATGAAAAAAGCGGTATTAGTTATTCATGGTTTAGCTGGTGGTACTTATGATCAAGAAGATTTATCTAATTATTTGCAATTAGATAGTAAACTTGATGTCTTTACTTTTACATTACCTGGACATGGTGCAAGTAGGAAAGCTGC
>CAYNYX010000007.1:9007-16740 GCA_964401535.1 uncultured Muribaculaceae bacterium
TGCTAAAGCAACAGAATGGATTAAGAGTTCTAGAAGTCAAATGGATTTCTTAATTGAAAATGGATATAAAGAAATATATTTAATAGGACATAGTATGGGTGGAGTAATTGCTTCTCATTTAGCAACCCAATATGATGAAGTTAAGAAAGTGGTTTTAGCTGCACCTGCATTTCAATATTTAAAAGAAAAAGATGGTAAATTTGATGTTATGGATAGTATTAAATTATTACCTAAGTTTAAAGAAACATATGAAATGGATCAAATAATGAGTAGAATTCTTAAATTACCTTTATCATCAGTTAGTGAATTTCTAGCATTAGTTAATAAATATAAAGATAGTGTTAAAGATATAAAAGTTCCTATTTTAATTATTCAAGGTTTAGAAGATCTTATAGTTCCATTTGATAGTTCAAAGAAAGTTTATGATAGTATTGATACAAATGTAAAAAAGCTTGTTTTTGTTAAAGGAATAGGGCATGATACATTTCAATGTAAAAGAAAAAAAGAACTTATAAAAATGGTTCATCATTTTCTAAGAACAAAAAGATATAAAAATGAACAAGAAGAAATAACAATTTAATTATTATTTCTTTTTTTATGCATATAATTAAGTATAAAGAAAGGAATGATATAATATATATGGAAACACTTAAAGTTTCGTCAAAATCCAATCCTAATTCAGTTGCAGGAGCATTAGCTAATGTTTTTAGAGAAAAAGGTAGTGTAGAGATTCAGGCAATAGGAGCTGGAGCTTTAAATCAAGCAATTAAGGCTATTGCTATAGCAAGAGGGTTTGTAGCACCAAGTGGTAAAAATTTGATTTGTATTCCAGCCTTTACTGATATAGTAATTGAAGGTGAAGAGCGAACTGCTATTAAATTAATTGTAGAAGCTAGATAGCTTCTTTTTAATAAATACATTACAACATAAAAAATAAAAGTCTAATTAACTTTTATTTTTTTATATTAACTCCTAACATTCCTACTAAACTAGAACATTGAAATTCATCAACTATAATACCTTTTAAAGAATAATGATCAAATATTGTTTTGGTTATATCACAAGTAGAAAAATCAACATTTTTAAGTAATGTTTTAATAAATTCTGTATTACTTAAATTACATTCATCAAATTCAATATTTTTAATTATAGTTTCACCAAAATTAGAATCTTCAATAGTTGTATTTTTAAAAATAATATCATTCATTCTAGAATTGGTGAAATTTAAATATTTAGTTTTACAATTAATAAATTGAATATCTTTTAAAGAAGAATCAATAAAAGAAGAACCTAATATTTTACAATTTTTAAATATAACTCTATTTAAAAATTTTTCATTGAAACTTTTATTTGATAAATCACAATTTTCAAATATAACATCAATTAAATCTATATCAATCAATTCTATATTATTAAAATCAATATTTTCAAATATACAGCTATCAAAAGCAATACTACTTAATTTAATATTATCTAAAGCATTTTTTGTGAATTTAAAATTATTATATTCATCATATTTAATAGAGTCTTCAAAAGTATAATCAATATAACTATTTATTTTAGGATCGCTTATTTTCATATAATCACCTATAAAAATTATAACATAAAATTAATAAATTTTTAAAAAACACTTTTCAAATATTAAATTTATGGTATAATCAATATGTAGTGTTTTGGAGTAGTACTCAAGAGGCTGAAGAGGCGCCCCTGCTAAGGGTGTAGACCGGGTAACTGGTGCGAGGGTTCAAATCCCTCCTGCTCCGCCATTATATATGTTAATTAAAAACCGTAGAAACGGTTTTATTTGTCTAGAGGGGTTTATGGAAAAAATAGAAATAAGAAAATCCATTATAAAGAATTGTGGAAAAAAAATAGGTAAAAGTTGTAATACTGAAAGTAATATATATTTATTATATAATGAAGTTGTTAAAATAATTAATTTTAATCTTATAGAACAAAGAGAAGAAATTATTTTAAATTTCGCATTAAATAATATAGAACATTGTACTGAAATAACTAAAATGTTATATGAGAATAATAAGTTTTATGGTTTTTCTATGATATATTATGATGAATATAAGTTATTATCTAGATGTTTGGGTAAAATAAATTTAGTTAATAAAAAAATATATTGTCATCAATTAATTGAAACATATAAAAATATAAAAGAAAAATTGGGAGTTTTATATTATGATTTTCATAGTAATAATATTATGATAAAAAATAATGATTTAATTTTATTAGATATTGATAGTTGTATTGATTATAATATAGTTAATGAAAAATTAAGTATGGAATATTTATTACAAATGGTTTTACAAATAATTTTTGATTGTTCGCTAGATGGAATAGGATATGGGTTTTTATCTAAAGAAAAAAGAAAACAAATCAATGATATTTTGTTTCATAATGAAATATTTAATTTTGAAAAACAAAATATAAATGAAATAGATGAATCCATAGAAGATATAAATAATAAAAAAATAAATCAAATAAAAAAACAAATACCTAATTCACTTTTATATAAGTAAAATATATAAGAATAGTAGGAGATAATATGAATATAAAAGGATTAACTAAAGAAGAAGTAAATATAAGAAAAAGTAAAAATTTAGTCAATTATGATGCTACAGTTAAAACAAAAACAATTCTAGAAATAATAATTATCCATATTTTTACTCTTTTTAATATACTTAATTTTTCTTTAGCGCTTGCAGTATTTATATTTGGAAATGTCAAGAATTTATTATTTATGGGGATAGTAATATGTAATACCTCAATAAGTATTATTCAAGAAATTAGATCTAAAAAAGCAGTAGATAAATTATCAGTTATTTCATCTTTAAAAGTAGATGTAATAAGAGATTCTAAAAAAGAAAAAATAAATATAAATGAAATAGTGTTAGATGATATTTTATCACTTGATATTGGTAATCAAATTGTTACAGATTCTAAAATAATAGACGGAATAGTAGAAGTTAATGAATCTTATATAACAGGTGAAGCTAATGTTGTTGTTAAAAGAAAAGGTGATATGTTATTATCTGGTAGTTTTATAGTAAGTGGAAGTTGTTTTGCTAAAGTAATACATATTGGTGATGAAAATTATACTAATAAGATATCAAAACAAGCTAAATATATTAAAAGAGTTAATTCTGAAATACTTAAAACTTTAAATAAAATTATTAAATGGATTTCTATTTTAATTATTCCTTTAGGAATATTAATGTTATTTAAACAATTATCATTAAGTAATTTAAATAATGCTGTTATAAATACAGTAGCAGCTATAATATCTATGATTCCTGAAGGTTTAATTTTATTAACAAGTACTGTATTAACAGTATCAGTTTTAAGATTATCAAAAGAAAAAGTGTTAGTTCAAAGTTTATATTGTATTGAAACATTAGCTCGTATTGATACATTATGTTTAGATAAGACAGGTACTATTACGGAAGGTTCATTAGAGGTTATTGATGTAATTAATATTGAACATGTTGATTATGAAGAAATATTATCGGCTTATACAAGTAATATAAATAGTTTAAATAGTACAATGAGTGCCATAAAAAAAGAATTTAAGAAAAAAAATAATTATATTAAAATAAATGAAATTCCTTTTTCTTCAGAAAGAAAATTTTCAGCTGTTTCATTTAAAGATAAGGGAACATATATTATAGGTGCTCCTGAAGTTGTTTTAAAAGATAAAAAATTAATAGATAAATTTGACTATTTATTTGAATATAATAGAGTACTATTACTATGTCATACTAATAGTGAAATTAAAAATTATAATTTACCTAAAGATATAAAACCTTTATCATTTATTTTATTAAAAGATAAAATAAGAAAAAATGCTAAAAAAATAATAGAATATTTTTACTCACAAGGAGTAGATATTAAAATTATATCAGGAGATAGTGTAAAAAGTATTGAATCAGTAGCTCATAGAGTTGGCATTAAAGGAAAAAGTATTAGTGTAAGAGAACATGCTAATTTTCATGAAATTGTAGAATCAAATTCTATTTTTGGTAGAGTTAATCCTGATGAAAAACAACAATTAATCAAAGCTTTAAAGAAAAACCATGTTGTTGCTTATTTAGGTGATGGAGTTAATGATGTTTTAGCACTAAAAGAATCTGATTGTGCCATTGCATTAAAAAATGGTAGTGATGCGGCAATTAATGTTGCTGAAATAGTGTTATTAGATTCCGATTTTAACCATTTACCAAGTATTTTATATGAAGGAAGAAAAACAATAAATAATATAACAAGATCAGCTTCATTGTTTTTATGTAAAACAATTTATTCTTGTTTATTACTAGTAATATTTCTATTTGCTAATTTATCATATCCATTTGTACCAATTCATATAACTTTGATGAGTGCTTTTACAATAGGTGTACCATCATTTATACTGGCTTTAGAACCAAATAAAGAGAAGGTAAAAGGTAATTTCCTTATAAATATATTAAGCACTTCTTTCCCAACTTCTTTAACAATAGTATTTAATATTGTTCTTATAGGAATAATATCATGTTTTACAAATCATACAGATTTAGAAATATCAACATTATCAGTTATATTAACAGGAGTAACATCTTTTATGTTATTATATAGAATAAGTAAACCACTAAATAAATTAAGAACAATCTTGTTTTTAGGTATGATTTTATTGTTTAGCATTGGTGTAATTGGTTTTAGAGAATTATTTTCTTTATGTTTTATCAATTTAAAATTACTTATTTTAACAATTATATTAATATTAGTATCATTAATTGTATATGGTATTTTTACAAAATTATTTATTTTTATAACTAAAAAATATCCTAAAATTTTTAATTAAACAAAAAAACTTCATTAGAAGTTTTTAATTTTGAAATTACATCATTTGATAACCCGTGCTATTATAATTTGAATTATTTAATGCGGCATTTTCTAAATTACTAATTTTTCTTTCAATATTAGAAATTCTATTATTAATATTATTTATTTGTTGTTCGATATTTTCTCCAACTGGGATAACAGGCATATTAGGACTCATGTTGCCACCCATCATATTAGGCATATTGTTAGGCATCATTGGTCCATAATTTGGATAAACGGGATAATTCATTCCACAGTTTCTATCTTTTTTCATAAATCCTCCTTCTTCTAATAAATTATATGCTTTATATGTCATTATGTGATATAATTGGATTGGTGAATATAATGAGACTTAAAAATATTAAAGGAGCAAAAGAAACAATTGATAATAGTGTATATGTAATACATAATTATAATGAATATAAAGGTAATTTTAAAGATCTTTTTAACAATAATAATGATATAGAAATAGAAATAGGTACTGGAAAAGGTAGTTTTATAATAGAAATGGCTAAAACAAATCCTGGTATAAATTATATTGGAATAGAAAAATATGATAGTGTTTTAATTAGAGCCTTAGAAAAAATGAATGATGAAATTAAAAATTTAAAATTTATTAGAATGGATGCAACTAAGATAGCAGAAGTTTTTGATAAAGAAATAAGTAAAATTTATCTTAATTTTTCTGATCCATGGCCTAAAGTAAGACATGAAAATAGAAGATTAAGTAGTGGAGAATTTCTAAAAAAATATGATTTAATATTTAAAAATAGTAATAAAATAATAATGAAAACGGATAATAGAAAATTATTTGAATATTCGGTTAAATCATTTAATAATTATGGATATAAAATAGAAGAAATATCTTTTGATTTACATAATGATGATATTTTTAATATTGAAACAGAATATGAAAGGAAATTTTCTAGTTTAGGACAAGTTATATATATGATTAATGTAGAAAAGTAGACATAATTTTACATGTAAATTTATTAAAAAGCTATTGTTTTTACTAATTATTTGATATAATTTAAAGTAAGTAGGTGGGCATATGAAAAGAAAGATAATAATATTACTTGCAGTATTGCTTACTACAGGGTGTACTATTGTTAGAATTGATACTAATAGTATTGAAAATATTATGGATGTTATATTATCTAAGGATAATACTTTATATAATCAAGTTGGTAAGGGATATAAATACTATATTCCAGCTTGTGTTTCTTATATAGATACTAATGAATATAATGACAAATTATATTCTAATGGAATTTATTATTATTTACATATTGATATAGTTAATTATTATAATAAGAGTGAATATGACTATGAAGAAGATGCAACACATTATTTTTCTAAAAAAATAGATTTAAATAATAAAAAAGGGTATTTAGATATTATAGAAGAGAATAATAAATATTATATTAAATTCGCATATAATTATGCATTCTTAGAAACTGTAGTTGAAAAAGATGATATAAATGAAGTTATTCTTAATGGTTCATATATATTATCAACAGTTAAATTTAATGATGATATAGTAGAATTATTACTTAATGGTAATTTTATGAATGAAAGAGAAGAAAAATATGATTTATTTAAATCAAAAGGAGATAGTACTAATTTTCTTAAATATGAAGAAGAAAATGTAGAGACTGAAGAAGGGTAGGAAAACAAATGGGATTAATGGATAAAATTAAAAACATGTTTACTGATGTAGTAGATGATGAACCAATTAAAAAAGAAGTAATTCAAGTAGAAATTCCTTCACCAATTGAAGAAAAGAAAAAAGAAACAAAGGAAGTAGAAGTTCTTAAAAAAGAAGAATTGGAAAAAACAATAGAATTACCTAAAAAAGAGGAAATTGTATTACCAAAAAGTGAAGAAATAATTCCTCCAAAAAGAGAAGAAAAATTTGTTTTTCCTG
The DNA here is from genome assembly GCA_964401535.1 of uncultured Muribaculaceae bacterium. Taxonomy (GTDB): domain Bacteria; phylum Bacillota_I; class Bacilli_A; order RF39; family UBA660; genus CAYNYX01. The sequence goes on from CAYNYX010000007.1 coordinate 15,801, forward strand.
TTTATTTTGATGAAAAAGATTTTTCAACTATTGAAAAACCAAAAGAAATTAAAAAGCCATTAGCTGAATCATATAAAGGTAAAAGTGTACCTGTTGTTGAAGAAAAAGGCTTTAAACCGACACCTATCATATCTCCAGTATATGGAGTTTTAGATAAAAATTATAGTAAAGATGATATTAAAACAAAACAAGAAAAAGAAGTTAAAAAAAATAATACAATAATTCAACCATTAGATGTTGATTTAGTAAGAAATAAGGCATTTGGAACATTAGAAGATGACATAGATACTAATTTATATGTCAATATTAAAATAACAAAACCAGATGAAATTGATGATGAATATGATGATATTCCATCAACTCCAATAATTACTTCACATGATGATATGGAAGAATATCGTAAGAAGATGGAAGAAGTAGATAAAGAAATTGAATTAGATAATAATGATGATTTAGATGAATTAGAAAAAACAATAACTAATGTAGTAACTAATGATAATATAGTATCCGAATCTTTAACTAAACAATTGGATGAATTAAATGAAGAGATTAATGAACCAATTACTGAAAGTGATTTATTTGATATGATAGATACTATGTATGAGGAGGAAAAATAATGGAATTTTTAAGAGAGCTACTTCCTGTAATTTTATATTTTTTATTGTGTATACTAGTAATAGTATTGGTAATATTAGTAATAAGAGTAATTAAATCATTAAAAAATATTGATGAGATGGTTGATGATGTAAAATCCAAATCTAAAAAGCTTGATGGAGTATTTGATATAGTTGATAAAGCAACTGATTCATTTACTTTAGTAAGTGATAGATTTGTAAATTTTATTAGTAATAGAATTTCTAATATTTTTAAAAGAAAGGGAAAGGATGAAGAAGATGAGTAAAAAAGGATTTGGTAAATTTTTAGCTGGAGCAACAGTAGG